>DOUV01000939.1 GCA_003520455.1 Chloroflexota bacterium
CAGCCAGATCGCGCGGCCAGAACTGCGTCGCCAGCCAGGCCACCGCGACCAGGAGCGCGCCGATAACCACGCCGACGAGCGCAAACCAGCGCCCCGCCCCGGCGAAGTCGGCGGGGTCGAGGTCGCCACTGGGGATGGGGAGCGTGGTGAGGAAGGCAAGAGCGCTTCGCAGCGCGCGCGAATTGGCAACAGGGAGCATGAAGGAAGGTTCCAGGAGCAGAAAGAGTTTGTAGTGTGCCGCCAGGCATGCTCTCGGAGACGGCGAGCACACTGTAGCCCGCGTCCCGCAGGGTATGGGCCACTGCCATCCCGGTGCATTCGTCTACCAGGAAGCACACCGGGTCTCCCTCAGGCCGTCGTCAGGGGGAAGACCTCTTCGTTGGCCAGCACCTGCGCCGCGTAGGTCAGCGCTGCACGAATATCCTCGGGTTGTAAGCGCGGGTACGCTGCGAGAATCTCTTGCTCCTGAATGCCTTGGGTGACCATGCGGACGATCAACTCCACGGGGATTCGCGTTCCGGCGATCACAGGCTTGCCGGCCATGATTCCAGGATTCAAGGTGATGCGCGGCGATAGCTGTTGGGCCACGGTCTTCCTCCTCAAGATTGGGACAGTATCATTGCAATGATTGGTCGAAGTGTAAAGAGTGGGTCGCGCTCCTGTCAAGTAGACTGCAGAGGAGAGACGACGGGCCATGATTCGCGCGCTACGACGGCGACGGCCGTGGCACCTTCTTTCACGCCACAGTGTTCCTCGTGGAGTAGGGGGCGCCCCGCACCCCCTGTGGGGGGAGCCCAAGCGAGGGGTACTCGCTTGGGGGTACCCCTCAGGGCAGGGCGAGGCGAGGACGGCAGATCAGGGCAGCCCCGGCGGGGACAACCTTCCCACCTTCAACCGTACGGGACTCCTCCAGTGAACCAGGTACCAGGCAACATGCGGTAATCCTTCCTTCCTCTCCCCCTGCCCTCGCCAGCCCTTCTCGGAGGCCCGCTAAAACCTGACTGCTGCTGTGATCTCAAAACTCGATCCCCTTGATGGCGGGCACACCCTCGTCGAAGGCGTGCTTGATCTTGCGCATCTCGGTGACCGTGTCGGCCGCCTCGACCAGCCGGGGATGGGCGTTGCGACCGGTGACGACGACGTGTTGGTGCCTGGGTCGGGACAGGATCGAGGGCAGCACTTCGTCAATGTCCAAAAACCCGTAATCGATGACGTAGTTGAGCTCATCGATGATGGCGACGTCCACCGACGGATCGGATAGCACCGCACGGCATCGCTCCCACGCGTGACGGGCGGCAGCGATGTCAATCTCCAGGGTCTCGTGCTCCCAGGTGAAGCCCTCGCCGAGGGCCTCGATGGTCAGGCTGGGCAGATGTTCCGCTGCCAGCCACTCGCCGACATGCCAGGTATCGGGATCCTTCATGAACTGCAACATGACCACGCGCAGGCCGTGGCCGGCGGCGCGCAAGGCGAGGCCCAGGGCGGCGGTGCTCTTGCCCTTGCCGTCGCCGGTGTTGACAAGAAGGAGGCCGGGCCGACCGGTTGGGGCAGGTTCACTCATCGGTCTCTCCTCTGGAGCGCGGTCGATGCACTCAAGCGGCTTGTCCGAGGGCATCGAGGACATCGGACACGGTGAGTAGATCCGGACGGCCGAAGAGCTTCGTGACCTGAGGCGCGAAGGCCAGCGCCCCGCTCAGCACAGTCCGGGTCGGCCCGTCCACCGCGATCTCGCCATCGGCGAGCAGCACAGTACGATCCGCATGTTGCGCCACCAGTTCGACATCGTGGGTCACGATCAGGATCGTGACGCCTTCGTCCCGCCAGTGGCGCAGGCCGCGCATCAGGCTCTCCTTCTGGTGAGCATCCAATCCACGGGTGGGCTCATCGAGGATGATGATTGGCGGTCGCGTCACAAGCACTGCTGCCAGTGCCACCCGCTCGCGTTGACCCGCGCTAAGGTCCCGGGGATAGGCCGCAGCGTACTCGCCCAGGCCAAAGGTCTCAAGCAGGTGTTGCGGCGCCAGCGGCGCATTGGTCTCGTCAAGGCCATGGTTGCGGAGGGTGATCAGCAACTCTTCGTAGACGGTCTCGGCGAAGAGCAGGGCGTTGGGATTCTGGGGGACATAGCCCACGTGGAGGCAGATCTCCTGGACATCCTTGCCGCTCACGTCCTCGCCGTTCACCAGCACCCGGCCCTGCCCCGGGATGACTCTCTGCAGGCCGACGAGATGCTTCAAAAGGGTGGTCTTCCCGCTGCCGTTCCGGCCGATGAGGGCAACGAACTCGCCGGCCTGGATCGTCAAGGTCACATCGCGAAGCACGACGCGATCGCCGTAGGCTGCTCGCAGGTTCTCGACCTGGATAGCCGGCACCCTCCCTGCTGGAGGCGGAGCGGGTGGTGTCACGGTTGGTGCCGGGCGGACAGCCATGGTTCGGGCAAAGGTGCGCCCCTCCTTGATGCTCAGAGGCAGCGGCTGCCAGTCAAGCCGCCGGCCCAACTCGACGACGGGCGGAGCCAGAGGGACCTCACGGAGGACGGCGCGAGTGGGGCCGAGCACGACGGGTTCGCCGTCGTTCGGAAGGTAGAGCACGCGGTCGGCGTGCTGGACAACCCGCTCGAGGCGGTGCTCGGCCAGGATGATTGTGAGGCCGAGATCGGCGTTGAGCCGTTCGAGCGCAGCCAACACCTCCTCGGCCGCCAGCGGGTCGAGCTGAGAGGTCGGCTCGTCCAGCACCAGGATTTGGGGATGCAGGGTGAGCACACTCGCGATCGCCACGCGTTGTTTTTCGCCGCCACTCAGCCTGGCGATAGCACGGCGCCGCAGATGGGCGATGCCGAGCCGGTCGAGCACCTCTTCGATGCGGAGGCGCATCGTCGCTTCGGGCAGGCCGAAATTCTCCATCGCGAAGACCAGTTCGTCTTCGACTCGGTCCACGACGAACTGGGCTTCGGGGTCCTGGGAGACGAAGCCGACGTGTCCACTGAGGTCGCGGGGCTCGACAAGTTTGGTGTTAAGCCCCGCCACCAGGACGTTGCCGCTGAAGCAGCCGCCATAGAAGTGGGGGACCAGGCCATTAATGGCGCGCAGGAAGGTGCTCTTCCCCGCCCCACTCTCGCCCACAACCAGCAAGAACTCCGCCAGCTCGATGTCGAGTGACAGGTGACTCAGCGCTGGCGCCTTGGCCAGTGGGTAGCTGTAGGAGACGTCGTCGAAGCGAATCAGGGCCACGCGGCCTCCTCAAAAAGGTGGAGATTTGGAAATGCGAGGTTGAAGGCCAACGGTCATTCCTCGGGTCGAGGACGACGCCCGGGCCCTTCAAGCTCCCATCTGCCATCTCGAGTCTAATCTGCGGTGGTCGGCCGTCCTTCGACGGCCCACTGGGTGAAGCCGCCACTCAGGCTCCGCACTCGTTTGAAGCCCCGCTCCATCAGGAAGGCGGCCCCATCCAGGCTGGTGATGCCGTGGTAGCAGTAGAGCACGATGTCCCGATCGGGCGGGAGCTCGGTGTAGCGGGCCGGCAGGCTGTTGAGCGGCATCAGGATGGCGCCAGGGATGTGCCGGGCCCGGTAATCCCACTGCTGGCGCACATCTACGACCATGACCTTGCTGCCGTTGGCCAACTCAGCCTCGAACTCGGCCGGAGTGACCTCCGCGACCTCAATGCCCTCTGGCTCCGGCTCGGCCGCTGGCACGCCAGTGGGTCGAGGTGCGGATCGTTGCTCCTCTTCTGGCTTCTTCCCCAGGGTGTCTTTGAGACGGTCGAAAAATCCCACTGTATCCTCCTTGGACAACAGACGACGAAGATGAGGGGGACAAGACGAAGAGCGTCTTCGTGTAAAGAATCATTCTACCCAGTTTTGCGCGTCATGTCCTATTTCGTCGTCCGCCCGGTGAGGAGGCGGCATCATGAGAACTGGTAGCACCAGCAGGAGCAGGAGCATTCCAATTAACGGCTCGAATGGCGGCCAACTGAGCCGCGGGTACGGATAGAAGCGCAGCGCCGCCGGTTTGAGCCCATTGATGATCAATATGGTCCCAGCCATGGTCACGCTGGCGCCCGCCAGGACCAGGTCGCGCCGCTGCCAGGACGGGGGTCGATACCGGCTGCGACGCGTCAGACGGCTGATGCTCCCGCGCCGCAGCCCCCAAAGGGCCAGGAGACCTCCCCCGGCGAGGAGCACCAGGCCAGCGCCGGCGTGCGCCGTGAGGGTCACGAGACCCAGGCCGGCCAGTGCGGCGAAGAGCCCACACAGGATGGCGAACGGAGGCCACACTGAGGGCTGCATCGGCTGGAGTCGCGGCCCACCGAACCCGCGACTCTCCATCGCCTCCGCGAGCTGGATCGAGCGCTCGAGCCCACTCGTCAGGAGCGGGAGGAAAAGCGGCGGCAGGTCGCGCCAGCCCCGGAAGCGGTGCCCCCGAATCATCTGGGCCTCGCGAATCTCCTCCAGCGCCGCGAGCGTCTGCGGCACGAAGGCGAGCGCGATGCTGGTGACCAGCCCGGCCTGGAAGACGAATCCCGGGACCATTCGTAGCATGGCATGATAGTCGGCAGCGAGGTTGAAGGTGCCAAAGATGGCCAGCAAAGTCACCAGGTTGAGCCCCGTCATCAGGCCGAAGATGAGCGCCTCCAGCGTAATGGGCCCGCCCAGAAGCGGCACGTGGTCCGGGACGCGCGCCAGGATGGTCGCGCCAACGTGGATCGTGAGCGCATTGAACAGGGCCGTAAACAGGATCAACAGCGGCCCCAGACGGAGAACCAGGCCCAGCCCGGGCCGGGAGGGTCCACCCGGTTTGGCTCCGCGCAGGCTCACGCCGACCCAGATCGCTGCCAGCAGCACAACAGTCAGGTAGAGCGGGTTTTGCGTCAGCAGCGCAGCCAGCAGGGCAGCCAGCCACCACAGCAGCCAGGCGGTGGGGTGAAACATCGGTCACCACACGTGCAGACGGGGAGCGCCCTGGTTGGGCCGCTCCTCTACTGAAGATCGAGTTTGCGCCGCCATTGTGCTCCCTGCTACGCTTGAGGCGAGACACAGCACATCACCTGTTGAGGCACCCATACTCGGATCAGGAGAGCCCCTACCGTCGCGAGCGCTGCCGGTTCCAGGCAATCCCGGCCAGGAGTAGCAGCGCGATGGCGCCGAAGGCCAGGTAACCCGTCGGGACACCGCGGCCCGCCCTGGCTGGAATCTGGCCCGCCG
>DOUV01000375.1 GCA_003520455.1 Chloroflexota bacterium
TCGCATCTAAAGGCCGAGGAGGCGCAGCAGGTAGTTCTTATCCCACGCGGCCTTGAGGCGTCGCCCTTGGATGCCGACCTTGGCTTTGGTGTCCTGTTTGAGCAGGGACAGGGCGAAGCGGCGCAGCCGGGAGAAGTTCTCGGCCGCG
Organism: Chloroflexota bacterium; assembly: GCA_003520455.1. The sequence goes on from DOUV01000375.1 coordinate 149, forward strand.
TTCTCGGAGCGTACGCGGCACTGGTCTTCGTTGAAGGCGACGTCCAAGACCCAGTGGAGCTCGTTCTCGATGCTCCAGTGGCGGCGGATGAGATCAGCCGCTTCATCGACCCCGAAGGTTCCGGAGAAGATGTAGTGGCGGCGTTCGCGGGTGGTGCGCCCATCTACGGTGCGCACGCTCTGCACCGCGACGATCCCTGCAAGACCGGCCCATTGCTCGGCGTCGCGCAGCCAGTCCACGTCGCGCGAGACCCACACGGTGCGCTCCTCGATGCGTCCGTGATCTTTCTCGACGCGGTGCAGGCGTTCCACATCGGCGTGCAGACGGCCCTGCAGGAAGTCATCGAAGAACTCGCTCACTTCCTCGTGCAGGGCGCCCTGGTTGCCTTTGACGGCCAAAACGTAGTCGCCCCCGCCCTCGACGATCTGATGGGCGATGGCTTTCTGGCAGCCCATGGCGTCGATCGTGACCGCGGCGTCTTTGAGGTTGAGTCGGCTGAGCAGGTTGGGGATGGCGGTGATCTCGTTGGACTTGTCCGCCACCTTGACTTGGCCAAAGCACACGCCTTGTTCGCAAGCCCAGGCCGATACCATGTGGATCGCGCTCTGTTCGGCTGCGCGGTCGAAACTGCGTCGCAGGGTCTTGCCGTCGATGGCGACGTGGCGTCCCGCCGACTCGCCCGCGAAGTCGCGAACAAAGGCCTGCAAGGCCGCTTCCAGCGCGTCCGGGGCAAGGGCGGCGAAGACGCGTCCGAAGGTGTCGTGGGAGGGGATGCCGTTGGGCAGCTTGAGAAACGAAGCCAGCCACTGCTTGCTGGCTTTGCCGAACTCCTCGACCTGGGTCCAGCCCTCGGCGCCGCACAGCACGGCGGCCAGGGCGATGAAGATGATGTCCGCCAGTTCATGACGACGGGTGCGGTCCACGCGGGGGTCCGGGATCAGCATGAGGTAGTCTAGCAGTTTTTTTGGTTCCATGTGTCGTTCTCCTGAGGCGTCGCCGCACAAAGTATATAGGAACCAATATACTATATACTATACCCCATGGCACATTCAAAGCGAGCGCAAAAGCTGTTGGAGCAGATGGCGGCCATCGAACGGATGGAGCGCGGCAAGCTGTGTCGCCTCAGCGGCAAGAACCACTACAACCTGCAAGCCTGGCGCAACGGCAAGAACGAAGTGCGGTATGTGCGCGAAGAGGAGCGCGAGGCCGTCCAAGAGGCCATCGACGGTTACCGGCTGTTCACCAAGCTCGCCGAGGAGTACGCCGACGAGGTCATCCGGCAGACCCGCCGACAGCACCAGAAGCGCTTCCCGCCCAGGAAGGCCAAGCCCAAACCTCGATCAGACTGACCAGTCCCCCCAACCCCGGCAGTCTAACCAGTTAGATGCGATTGCCCTGCCGGGCGGTGCGCTGACGACGCAGAGCCGCGCGACGACGAACGAGATCAAGACGACTGTACATCGGCGGCTGCTGCAAGAGATGGATCTGACGGCGGCGCGGCGACTGCCGGTCGAGGAGTTGTACAACGAGTGTTCCCGGCGGGTGGACCAACTGCTGAACGAGCAGCGGTGGCCGCTGTCCTTGCCGGAGAAGCAGCGCCTCCTGCGGGAGGTGATGGACGACATCTTCGGGCTGGGGCCGCTGGAGGAACTGCTGCGCGACCCGAACGTCAGCGATGTGCTCGTGAACGGGCCGGACAAGGTGTACGTCGAGCGTTTCGGGGTGCTCGAGCGCGCGGGGGTGCGGTTCCGCGACGACGATCAGCTTTTGCAGATGATCCAGCGGATCGGCGCGCGTGTGGGGCGGCGCATCGATGAGAGTTCGCCGATGCTGGACGCGCGGCTCTCGGACGGTTCGCGCGTGAACGCGATCATCCCGCCGCTGGCCCTCGACGGGCCCTCGTTGAGCATTCGCCGGTTCGGCACCATTCCGCTGGGCACCGAGAGTCTTGTGGACCTCGGGGCATTCACGACGGAGATGGCGGAGTTCCTGCAGGCGTGCGTGGCATGTCGGATGAACATCCTGCTGTCCGGCGGCACGGGCACGGGGAAGACGACGCTGCTCAATCTGTTGTCGCAATGGATTCCCCCGAAGGACCGCGTGATCACGATCGAGGACGCGGCGGAGCTGAGCCTGATGCGGGAGCACGTGGTGCGGCTTGAGACGCGTCCGCCGAACATCGAAGGCAAGGGCGAGATCACGCAGCGCGATCTGTTGCGGAACTGCCTGCGCATGCGTCCGGACCGGATCATCATCGGCGAGGTGCGCGGAGCCGAAGCGCTGGACATGCTGCAGGCGATGAACACGGGGCATGAGGGCTCGATGACGACCGTTCACGCGAACACGACGCGGGACGCGTTCAGCCGCATCGAGAACATGGTGGCGCTGGCGGGGTTGAGCTTCCCCGTGCAGGCGATCCGCCAGCAGATGGCGTCCGCGGTGAACCTGCTGGTGCAGCTTGGACGCCTGACGGGCGGGCGGCGTCGCATCGTCACCGTGGCGGAAGTGACCGGAATGGAAGGCGACGCGATCCTGATGCAGGACCTGTTCCGGTTCCGGCAGACGGGCTTGGGCGCCGACGGGCACGCGGAGGGCCGGTTCGAGGTGACGGGGGTGCGACCGCATCTCCTGCCGAGGCTCGAGGCGGAGGGCATGGGCTTCCCGCCGTCGTTCTTCCAGGATCGGGTGCTGCGGGTGATCAAGTCGGGAGAGAAGAAGTAGCCATGCCGATGGGTCAGGATCTGTTCCTCTGGTTGGCAGGCGCCGCCGTCTTCATCCTGGTGTTGTGCGTGTGGACGATGGGCGTTGTGCTGTGGTACCTGTGGCGGGCAGGGCGGAGCGAACGCGTCCAGCAACGGCTTGGGCTGGCGATCGCTCCGGATCCGAACGCGCAGCAGGGCGGCCGCACGATTCGTCTGTGGCGTGACGGCGAAGCGATCGCCACGACGGTTCCCACGAACCCGGGGATGCTGTACCACTTGGAGCAGGTGCGGCGGGAGCTGGGCTGGAAGACGCCGGTTCTGAGTCTGGTACTGGGGATCATCGGGCTGTCGCTCCTGGTCACGTTGCTGCTTTTCCTGGCGGTCGGCAACCTGCCGTTGGCGGTCGCGGCCGGGGCGCTGGTGATCATCGTGCCGTGGATGATGGTGACGCGGCGCATTGATCAGTTGAACGAGCTGTTCGTGTCCCAGTTCGCGGAAGCGCTCGGGCTGGCCACGCGTTCCCTGCGCGCGGGACACCCGCTTCCGGGCGCGTTTCGGCTGGTCGCGGAGGAGATGGAACCGCCCGTGAGCACGGTGTTCGGCGAGATCTGCCAGCAGCAGGCGCTGGGCGTGGGGATGTCGGACGCCATTCGCAGCGTTGCATCGCGGTCGACCAACGCCGACATGAAGCTGTTCGCCGCCGCAACCGTGATCCAGATGAAGAGCGGCGGCAACCTCGCGGATATGATGGACCGGCTGCAGAACGTGGTCCGCGACCGAATCCGCCTGCACCGGAAAGCGCGCACGTTGACCGCCGAGGCGCAGCTCAGCAAGCGCATCATGGCCGCGGTGCCGTTTGTGTTGTTCGTGCTGATCTCGATCCAGAACCCGACCTACATGGCTCCGCTGCTTGAGACGCGGACGGGCACCATGCTCTTGTTCGCGGCCGGCGCGCTGTTGGTGATCGGGGTCGGCCTGATCAACCACATCGCCAGGCTGAAGTACTGAGGAAGGGAGGGCGTCGCGTTGATCGAGTATCTGGTTCCCGTCCT
>DOUV01000312.1 GCA_003520455.1 Chloroflexota bacterium
ACCGTGAGCGACCTCCAGCGCGGTCGCGGCCGGGCGCTCTGGTTCGGGACGCTCGCGGGCGCGGCGGTCTACGATCCCGACGGTCCTCGTCGCCCGGCTTTCCCGACAGCACCTCCCGTGCCAGCCAGCCCCACGCAACCGCCGCCCATGGCGACAGCCCGGCCAACCGAGACGGCGCGACCAACTGAAACGCCCGTGCCACCGGGGGGTGGCGCCGGCCCGGAGCCGGCCCCGATGGGTCCGGGCGACAACTACGAACCCAACGACCGGCCGGAACGCGCCTTCGGCCCGCTGACTCCCGGGGTGGCTTACCCGGCCTACCTGTCCAGCCCGGCCGACCGTGACTATTTTTGGTTCGAGCTCTCGTCACCTGGCCTGATCCAGCTCCGGCTCCGCGAGATTCCACCTGGCAACCAGTATGGTCTTTACCTCCTCGGTCCTGATCGCCGCGTCCTCGCCAGCGCACCAGGGAACGAAAGTGGGTGGGCACAAGGCAGCGAGTCCCTCCTCATCCGTCACAGCACCGACAAACGTGGCCGTTACACCGCGTTGGTCTGGTCGCCGGTCGGCGATTGGTCCCTCGAGCGCCCCTACCTGCTCGACCTCAGCCTGCAGACTGGCAGCGACCTGCGTCCGGCTGAGGTGGGTACTCCTGGGCCGAACGAGGCCGCGGCGAACTGGGCGAAGATCCAGCTCGCCGCGGCCGGGTACAACGCCAGCGCTACTGGCGAGCAGCCCACGCCGGCCTTCCTGCGCCCCCCCGGGCAGATGGCCTACGCCCTGGCACCGCTCACCGAGGGAGGCAACGCGGCAGTCACACGCCAGACCCTCGTGACCTGGCTGGTCTTACGCCGCGCCTACCCGCACTCTGAGTGGTTGAGCGCAATTTTCCCGGCACAGAATCGTTACTTGTACTACTTCTTCGCCCGCGCAGCCGACTTCGATACCTGGTGGCACTTTGAAATTACCGACGACACGTTCTTCAATCAGACCTTCTATCGCGTCTACGACCTCCAAAAGAGGAGCTGGACCGATGTTAAGACCTTCGATAACAAAGACTTTGGCCCGTAAACGACCGGGTCTGTCTTTGGCACATTCGTTGCCTGGAGAGGTCGCACGTCCACCACGCAAGGACTGACTTACGATGCTCAGCACGATTTTGAATCAGAAACAGCAGGAGATCCTGCGCCAGGAGCGCCGCACGATTCAGCAGTTGCTGACTCTGCTGGCCGGCTGGGAGGCCCAGCCCAAGGATATCGAGATCCTCCAGCAGGCCCTCGAACAGCTCGACGAGCTCTTTCTGCTGGTGGTGGTGGGGGAATTCAACTCGGGTAAATCAGCCCTGATCAACGCCCTTCTGGGCGAGCGCTATCTGGCGGAAGGGGTCACCCCAACCACTGCCCAGATTCATATTCTCCGCCACGGCCCCAAAAGCGAACCCTACGTAACCGACGAGGGTATCTGGGTCCTGACCTACCCGGCGGATTTCCTGCGCGATCTGAGCATCGTCGATACCCCCGGAACCAACGCCGTCCTCCGGCAGCACGAGGAGATCAGCCGCGATTTCGTACCGCGCTCCGACCTCGTTATCTTCATCACCAGTGCCGATCGCCCCTTCACCGAGTCTGAGCGCGAATTCTTGGAGACCATTCGGAATTGGGGGAAGAAAGTCATCATCGTCATCAACAAGATCGACCTGTTGGCGACCGAACAAGAATGCGAGGCAGTTGTACAGTTTGTACGTCAGAATGCCGTCCGGCTCCTCGGGATCACCCCCGAAATCTTCCCGCTGAGTGCCAGGAAGGCGCTTCGAGCAAAGGAGAGTCGCCAGACCCGGCCCACTGCCGCCCCGGCTGAGGCGGGAGCACCCCCCACGCCGGGCGAGAACGGGAGCGTACCGCCCGAGTTCGGAGCGCTCGAGCGCTATCTGCTCGAGACGCTCAACCAGGAGAGCCGTATCAGGCTCAAGCTCGCCAGTCCCTTGGGCGTCGCGTTGAGAGTCGCCCAGCAGTACGAGCAGAAGGCGGCCGGCCGGCTCCAGCTTCTCAACGAGGATCTGACGACGGTCGAACAGGTCGAACGCCAACTCGATCTCTACCGGCGCGACATGGCGCGCGAGTTCGAGAGCCACCTGCTGCGGATCGACCGCATCCTCGGCGACCTGGAGGATCGTGGCGAGCAATACTTCGACGAGACCTTCAAGATCACGCGCATCTTCAGCCTGCTCAACAGTAGTGCCATCCGCCAGGCCTTCGAGCGCGAGGTCGTCGCCAACACGCCGGAGCAGATCGAGCGCCAGGTGCAGGACGTGATCGACTGGATGGTGGAGCGTGAGTCGCGGCAGTGGCGCGCGATGGCCCGCCAGCTCGGTCAGCGCCACAAAACCGAGTTCCTCGAGGGCGCGGCCCAGGAAGCGGCGGGCGGCTTCGAGTACAATCGCCGCCAGTTGCTCCAGAATGTTGGGCAGGCCACCGCCCAGGTTGTCGCGCGCTACGACAAATCGGCCGAGGCGCGCGCCCTGGTGGACAACGTTCAGGCCTCGCTGGCTCAGGTGGCGATCCTCGAGGTTGGTGCGGTGGGGCTGGGCGCGGTGCTGAAGGCCGTGTTGGTCGGCGCCGCCGCCGATGCCACTGGCCTCCTCGCGGCCGGCGTGATCGGGGTGGCCGGTCTGGGCATCATCCCCTATAAGCGCCAGGCCGCCAAGAAAGACCTCCGAGTCAAGCTCGACAGACTGAAGGCCCAGCTCCACCAGGTCCTGCACGAGGCCTTCGAGACTGAAATTGAGCACAGCGTGCACCGGTTAAACGATGCCGTCGACCCGTACAGCCGCTTCGTCCGCACCGAGCACGAGCGACTAACCGGCATCGAGCACGAGCTCGAGACCGTGCAAGGGAACCTGCGCGAACTCCGCGCCCAAGTCGGAGCGTAGAGATTGGAGATTGAGGTTCTTGTGCCTGGTAACCCAAAGGCATCGTGAATCTCCAATCGCTATGGTATTGAGACCCCGCCCGACGACCCTCCACCCAGAACACAACGCCGCCATGCCCAAACGTTACGTCAACTTTGAGATCCGCATCTCGCTTGCCGGTGCGCCCGACCGGTACGAGGCCGTCTTGCTCTCAGGCGCCGAGGGGGATGTCCGCCGAGTGTTTGCTGCCCCGTTCACCGCCGAAGAGCGCACGCAATTCCTGGAGAGCCTCCGAATGGTGGCCGTCAGTCGCGACAGCCGGCTCTGGGACCTGACCGAGCGCATCGGCTCGCAACTCTTCGGGGCCCTCTTCGGCGGCGAGATGATCGGCGCCTGGCGGGCCGCCGCTGCCACTCGCGGGGCGCGCGGGGTGCGCCTGCTCCTCCGAATCGAACCGCCCGAGTTGCGCGAGCTTCCGTGGGAACTACTCTACGACACGGGCCGCAACTTCTTCCTGGCGCTCGACGACGATACGGTCATCGTCCGCTATCCGGAGCAGGCCGAGCCTGCTCGGCGCCCGAACCTGCGGCACCCACTTCGCATCCTCGGTGTCGTCTCTAACCCGAGTGACACCCTACGACTGGATGTCGCCAGCGAGCGGCAAGCTCTCGAGACCGCCGTCACCTCGGTGGGCCGTGACAGGGTTGACCTGGCCTGGCTGGGTGCCGAGCACGCCACCCTCACCGCGCTCTTGACGTCGCTCGACATGGCCCGGCGGCAGGGCCGACCGTTCCACGTCTTGCACTATATAGGCCATGCCGGCTTCAGCCCGACCGAGCGCGAGGGTGTGATCTTGCTGGAGAAGGCCGATGGCACTGCCGATGCGGTCGGCGGTGCCCGGCTCGGTCAACTGCTGCGCGAGCGTGAAATCCACCTGGCCGTTCTGAACGCCTGCGAGAGCAGCCGCGGGACCGAGGCCGACCCGTTCCGCAGCCTGGCCCTGGCCCTGGTCTCACGGGCCGATATTCCGGCCGTGATCGCCAATCAGTACAACATCAGCGACCAGGCCGCGATCCTCTTCAGCGAAACCCTCTACACCCAGATCACTCGGGGCGAGAGCGTCGAGTACGGCGTGACGCGAGCACGCAAGGCCCTGGCCGAGCGCATCCGCCGGCCGGAGTGGATCACGACTGTCTTCCATTCCCGCCTGCGGCAGGCCCTCGATCTCGGCCTGGAGCCGATGGACTGGCTCGACTTCGTGCTGGTCCGAATGCCCTACTTCTGGGCGAGCGTGGTAAGCGTCGCAACGTTCTTGGCTTTTGTCACCGTCTGGAGTACGATTCGTCAGCAGGGTTGGCTGGTCGGCGGCGCGCTCCAGCTCTTGGTTTGGCTCCTGGTCGCCTGGCTGGTCCTGGATCGCTTCGACAAGCTTGTCCGGCACTGGAAGTTGGCGGCCGTTGCCGTTGCCCTCGGAACCGCGGCGGGAAGCCTCTGGTTTCTCTGGAACCCGGTGGTCACCGTTCCCTCTCCTCCGCCCGGCTTCCGACTGGTACTGGAAGAACCGCCGCCGCTGGTCTTCCTGCTCGAAGATGCCAAGGGGATACGCTTCAGCACGACCGTCCGTGGGCGGGTCGAGAACCTGCCGCCTGAGCAGACAATCTGGATTCTGGTACGCGCCGAGAACAGCGCGACCTTCGTACCCGGCGCTCGCGCCCGTGTCCTGCCCGATGGCACATTTGTTGCCGAGGAGGTTATCGTCGGGCCGGGAAGCCCGCGGCGGGTCGGCAACCGGATCTACACAATCCAGCCGGTGCTCGCCGATCCCGCTGCCAATCGTTTCTTCCAACGTCATAGCAACGACCTCTGGCTCTACTTCCATCCCGACGTGGTGGTACGCCCCGAGCCGCATCTGCAGAGTGCGCTCGTGGTGCGGCGCTAGCCGGAGATGAGGGGAGTGATGAACACTCGAACGAGCAGCCTCTTGGCGGTCCTGGTGGTGTTGCCGCTGTTGGCCGCTTGCGGCGGGAACGCCATCAAGGATGCCAGACCCGTCGCCGTCGCTACGCCGGCGTCCGCGGTCAACCCATTTAAGCTCCCCGGCCAGCCCGGGGCTCGCCAGGTGTTCGCGCTGCCCTTGAGCGATACCGGCCGCCTGGAGGCCCGCGCGACCTGGGAAGGCACCCGCCGCCTGGCCATCATCGTCTACCGGCAAGGCGTCGCCGGCTACTACGCTCGCCAGGAAGGCGCCGATGGTCAGGCTACCCTCGACTGGTTGATTCCGCCCGAGGCCATCCAGGAGAGCCAGACCCACGATTGGCGTGTGGCGGTGGTCAACCTCGACCGCGAGCCGGCCCAAGGCCGCCTGACGATCGCCTTCCAGCCCAGCAATGGTGGCAACAGCGCGAGCATCAAGCCGTAAACGGCGACTTGCTCGACCCGGACACCGCTCGCGACGGCAGGATTCTCAAAAACGTGATAATGCCAGGCGGAGGATGGCTTCACGTCTCCCCACCGCGTATCGGTGGTCGGGTTCCGAGTTGCAGCCGACCCCCAATGCCGGGCACCCAAAAACGCCGGTCCGCATCGTCGGACCGGCGTTTTTAGTATGAGTTTGGGCCGAGTGGGCGCGGAAGATCGCTTAGTCGGCCACGAGCCGCGTGGTGAACTGCTCTTCTTCCGTCGACCCGTCCAGCGCCGTCGTCGAAGACATCCCGCCCGCGATCACCTGGGCAACCTCGTCGAAATATCCGGCGCCTACGAACCGCTGGTGCTTCACGGCCCGGTAGCCATCACGCTCGCCGCCGAACTCGCTCTCCTGAAGGCGTGAATAGGCGCTCATTCCACTCTCGCGGTAGCCGCACGCCAGTTCGAACATACTGTAGTTGAGCGCGTGGAAGCCGGCCAGGGTCACAAACTGGAACTTGTAGCCCATGGCCGCCAGTTCCGGCTGGAACCTGGCAATCGTCGCAGCATCCAGCTTCTTCTTCCAGTTGAAGGAGGGGGAACAGTTGTACGCCAGAAGCTTCCCGGGATACCTGGCATGGATGGCCTCAGCGAATCGGCGGGCCTCATCCAGATTCGGCTCGGAGGTCTCGCACCAGAGCAGGTCGGCGTAAGGAGCGTACGCGAGCCCGCGGGCAATCGCAACATCCAGCCCACCCCGCATGCGGAAGAAGCCTTCGACGGTCCGCTCACCGGTCAGAAAGCGCCGGTCGCGTGGATCGACATCACTGGTGATCAAAAAGGCGCCGTTGGCATCGGTTCTCGCGATGAGGAGCGTTGGCACGCCCAAAAGATCCGCTGCCAGCCGGGCAGAGGTCAGTTTTTGAATGAATTCCTGCGTGGGAACCAGAACCTTGCCCCCCATGTGGCCGCATTTTTTAGCCGACGCAAGCTGGTCCTCGAAATGGACACCCGCTGCGCCAGCCTCGATCATAGCCTTCATGAGTTCAAAAGCGTTCAGCACCCCGCCGAAGCCCGCCTCGGCGTCCGCCACAATTGGCGCGAACCAGTACGGGCCGTCGCGCCCATCGACCTGCTGAATCTGATCGGCCCGCTGAAAGGCATTGTTGATCCTGCGGACGAGACTGGGCACGCTATCGGCGGGGTAAAGGCTCTGATCAGGATAGGTCTGCCCGGCTTCGTTGGCATCTGCCGCCACCTGCCACCCGCTCATGTAGATCGCTTCCAACCCGGCTTCCACTTGCTGGACAGCCTGGTTGCCCGTCACAGCACCAAGCGCCGCGACGTAGGGCTTCGTCTGCAATAGGTGCCACAGACGCTGGGCTCCCATCCGTGCGAGCGTGTATTCGATTTGTACGGAGCCCCGCAGCTTGACAACGTCCGCCGCCGAATATGGGCGCCGAATCCCGCTCCAGCGCTGGTCAGAAGCCCAGCTGCGTTCAATTTCAATAATCTGCTGCTGGCGAGACATTCTGTTTCTCCTTCTGTCCTGCTTTGAGTTCCGGCTGGCCACCACGCCGCACGATTGCATGAGTCCGAACTTTCTAGAGATAGTCGTACGCAACGAGGGTCAAAAACTCCGGAAATTCCTGACGGGTAACCATCTCGGCAAATAACTCGGCGGCAAGCTCGAATGTACCGATGGAGTATCGATCATTCCCACGATCAGCTTTGAGCCTGGCCAACTCTTCCTGGAGCACCTGGTGACATAGTTCAGCCGTCACCTGCCGCCCATCTGACATGCGAGCCTGGTGCCGAATCCATTGCCAGATCTGAGCCCGGCAGATCTCGGCGGTGGCGGCGTCCTCCATCAAGTTGTAGATGGGCACACAACCCGAGCCCTGCAACCACGCCTCCAGGTACTGGATGCCCACATTGATGTTGATGCGCAACCCGGCCTCAGTGATCTCGCCGGAGGGAACCTTCAGCAGATCGGCGGCAGTGACGCGCACATCCTCACGCTTGCGATCAATCTGGTTCGGTCCCGGCATTCCGGCGTTGAACTCTTCCTTTGCAATCGGAACCAGTCCCGGGTGAGCAACCCATGTGCCGTCGTGGCCATCGCCGGCTTCTCGCTGCTTGTCGGCCCGCACCTTGTTCAGGGCTTCTTCATTCGCTCTCGGATTGTCCCTGATCGGGATTTGCGCGGCCATTCCACCCATCGCATGGGCGCCGCGCCGGTGGCAGGTTTGGATCAGAAGTAACGAGTACGACCGCATGAAGTGGGTCGTCATCGTCACGAGGGCCCGGTCGGGAAGCACAAAATCAGGTCGATTGCGGAACTTCTTGATGACGCTGAAGATGTAGTCCCAGCGGCCGCAGTTCAGACCGGACGAGTGTTCTCGCAACTCATAGAGAATCTCATCCATCTCAAACGCAGCCAGGATTGTCTCGATCAGGACGGTTGCTTTGATGGAACCCTGGGGAATGCCGAGCTCGTTTTGGGCCAGAACGAAGACATCGTTCCACAATCTGGCCTCAAGGTGGCTTTCGAGCTTGGGCAGGTAGAAGTACGGTCCGGTTCCTTTTTCCAGCACTCTTTTCCCGTTGTGGTAGAAGTACAAGCCAAAGTCAAAAAGGGAGGCTGGAGCGGGTTTACCATCAATCAGCACGTGTTTTTCGACAAGATGCCAGCCTCGCGGCCGAGCCAGAAGCGTCGCAACCCTGTCGTTCAGTTGGTAGACCCTCCCGTCGGGCGAAGCGAAGCGGATGGTGCCGGCAACAGCATCTCGGAGGTTGATCTGACCGCGAATTGTATTTTCCCAGGTGGGCGAGTTGGCATCCTCGAAGTCCGCCATGTACACATTCGCGCCCGAGTTCAGCGCGTTGATGATCATCTTCCGATCTACAGGCCCTGTGATTTCGACCCGGCGGTCTTGAAGATCGTGCGGCACCGGGGCAACGGTCCAGGTGCCGTGCCGAACGTGTTCTGTTTCTGGCAGAAAGTCAGGCAATTCGCCAGCGTCAATTCGCGCTTGCCGCTCAACCCTTCGCCGCAGGAGCGCCTCGCGCCTCTCACCGAACGTCCGCACGAGCGTGGCTACAAATTGAAGCGCCTCCGGAGTCAAGATTTGCTCGAACTCCGGCAGCATAGGCCCTACCACCTCGACACCGCTCGGAAAGCGATCGTTACCTTGAATGTCCATCCTTTAGCCAACTCCCGTCTAGTTTTAGATCGACGTTGCTATGGTGCTCTTGTTTACTCTATCAGGGCTACTTTTGAGTTACAAACCAATCCGTGACAAGACGGCTAAAACAGTGAAGATATCCCCAAATCTGTCGGAATGCGGCCTGAAGCAGCCAACCCCGAAGCGGATGGTGACCCCAGTGTAACATAAGGGCACATTGACACGCTACCCACAACCCGATAGCGTGGAACAGCCCATTACAGTAGGCTGAGAGGAACTGCGGTGGGTGGCTTCCCACCCATCAGGGTAGGATCGAACAGGAGAAAGAACTAAGTCTAATGGATTCGTTGCACTCTTGGGAGTGAGGCCGGCAATACCGCGCAACGGCCCAGCGACGGCGCCCCTGGCTCCCTCAGGAGCGCTCGATTCGAGCAGCCCAGCGGCTTCCCGCGGCCCAGCCGCGAGGCAGGGCCGCTGCGGCACCCCTCACATGCCTGACTGCCAGGCCGCCCTGATGGTGGCGATGAATTTAAACAGGCCCAGGGCGCGAGGAGGACGTAGCCCGGCACGCCGGCGCGCTCGTTAGGGCGCCAGGAGGCGAGCGCTGAAGGCGCCAGAGAAATTTCCCATCAGGCAGTAGGCTTCGCTTTCCCCGCACCGCACCATGGCTTGCGGCGAGCGTAACGCGGCACGGTGCGGGTCGAGACCAGGGGCCACGCCCCTCTACAGGGTGCGGTAGACTGCCCGTCCACCGACCACAGTGAGGCAGCACTCGGTATCCTTAATCGCGGCGGGCTCAACCGCCGTCACGTCGCGGTCGAGGATGATGAGATCGGCGAGAAAGCCGGGGAGCAAGCGACCCAGTCGGTCGTCGTTGCCTGCCACGCGGGCCGGACCGACGGTGTACGCGGCGATTGCCTGGTGGATCGTGAGGCGCTCGTGGGGATACCAGCCGGCGGGGGGCCGGCCGTGCAGATCTTGCCGGGTCAGAGCGGTGAAGAGCCCCCACATCGGGTTCGGCGAGGCCACCGGCGCATCCGACCCCAAGGCCAGCGTGGCCCCGCTTGCGAGCAGCGAGCGAAGGGCGTAGGCATAGCGGGCACGGGCACCCCAAAAGCGCTCGGCGGGCTGCCAGTCATCGGCCAGGTGGATGATCTGCATCGAGGCGGCAACATCCAGGTCGGCCAGACGTCGCAGGTCAGTGGGGTGGATCAGTTGGACGTGCTCGATCTTGTGGCGCAGAGCGTGCCCGTAACGCTCCCGCAACTCGGCAAAGAGATTCAACACCTGGCGGTTGGCGCGGTCGCCGATGGCGTGGATGGTGGTGGCAATCCCGGCTGCAGCCGCCTGGTGAGCCCACGCGTAGATCTCTTCGGTGGAGTGGAGCCCCATGCCGAGATTGTCGGGCTCCCCCTCAAACGGCTCGAGCATCAGCGCGGTGCGGCTGCCAAGGGTGCCATCGGCGAAAAGCTTGAGCCAGCCCAGCCGGAGCCAATCGTCGCCGAAACCACTCTGGAGGCCCGCTGCGACCAGGTGCGGCAGTTGCAGCGGCACGATGTTCGTTGTTGTGCGCAGCGTGAGCCGGCCCTCGCGGCGGAGCCGCTGCAGTACGCGCCACATCAGCGGCCCCTCGGCACGAACACGCTGGTCGTGAGCGCCGGTCAGGCCCAGTCGGTGCAGGGCTCCGACCAGTTCAGTCAGGCGCTCGGCCAGCAGTTCCTCCCCTGGCAGACCGATCCGATCGTAGACCAGTTGCATGGCGTGCTCGCGGACGATACCGCTCGGATAACCATCGGGCTCACGGTCGATCGCGCCCCCCTCTGGCGGCTGCGTTCCTGGCCCGAGCGCACAACGCTCGAGCGCGCGGCTGTTGAGCCAGAAGGTGTGTCCGTCCATCCGGTTCAAGGCGACCGGGTGATCAGGCACAATCTGATCCAACGCGTGGCGGGTCGGCATCGCGGTCTGCCCCCAGGCGTGGTGATCCCACCCGCCGCCCACGATCCAGGCGCCCGGGGGCGTGCTTTCCCGGTGCGCCGCGACCCGCGCCAGGGCCTCATCGAGAGTATGTGTCCCAGCCAGTTCGACCTCGTGGCGGCGCATAGCCGCGTCGTACAGGTGGATGTGGCTGTCCACAAAACCGGGAAGCACCAAGCGGCCCCCGGCATTCACCATCTCGGTGTCCGGCCCGGCCAGTGCGAGCAGGGTCAGATCGTCGCCCAGCGCCGCGACGCGGTCTCGGAAGATAGCGATGGCCTGGGCTCGGGCCGCGTCGGGGTGCGTCGGATCGGCCAGAATTGAGGCGTTGTGAATGAGGAGGGTAGGGTGCATACAGGACTCCAGATCGCACGGAGCAGACAGCAACTGGTGTCATTCGTGAAGACCCACCGCTACTCTCGGCTGATGCGGTAGATGAAACCAGCCCGATCATCGCTCACAAGCATCGAGCCATCGGGCAGTACCAGAAGGCCCACGGGGCGGCCGAGAACGCGACCGTCGGGCTGGAGAAACCCGATAGCGAAGTCTTCGGGCGGTCCCTCCGGCCGGCCCGAGTCGTCGAGCGGTACACGGACCACCTTGTAACCGACGAGTGTGCTACGGTTCCAGCTTCCATGCAGAGCGATGAAGAGGTCGCCCTGCATGTCGGCTGGGAAGGCTGCCGGTCCACTGGCGTCGCGCGGATAGAAGGCCAGTCCCAGCGGCGCAACGTGGGCCGGCAGCGTCAGCACCGGCTGGAGCACACCCTGGCAGGCATCGGGCTGCCTCCCAAAGTCAGGATCAGGGATGGTCCCGGCGTGACAGCGCGGCCAACCGGCATCCGCACCGGCCGCCAGTTCATAAACAGTGTCCGGAGGACGGTCGTCGCCCATGAAGTCGCGGCCGTTGTTGGTGGCCCAGATTGTCTGCGTCCACGGGTTGACTGCAAGACCGACCGCGTTCCGGAGTCCGACCGTGAACGGCTCGCCGCTGCCCCCATCCGGCGGATAGACCCAAACTGCCGCCCGGTGCGGGTCCGACTCGCGGCAGACATTGCAGGAGGAGCCGATCGAGACATAGAGCCGTCCATCCGGCCCGAAGAGAACCGTGCGAGTGTAGTGCCGGCCCACGGGCGGGAGATCCGTGATGACCGGGGTCTCCTCCTTGGCGTGCCTGTGGCGCGGGTGGAGCGTCAGTCGCGTAACGCCCGCAGTCTCACCGACGTAGAGCTCACCGTTGCGGAAGGCGAGACTCGTGGGAACGTACAGCCCGCGGGCCACGATGATGACCTCATCAGCCTGGCCGTCGCCGTCGCGGTCGGGGAGGGCCAGCACCTGGTCCAGCGCACGGTCGGCCACGAAAACGAGCCCATCGGGCCCGAGCGCCATGAACCGCGGCGCCATGAGTCCCTCCGCGAAGACATTCGCCCGAAACCCAACCGGTAGAATGAG
>DOUV01000912.1 GCA_003520455.1 Chloroflexota bacterium
AAGACCCTGATGGCGCGGGCGGTAGCCGGGGAGGCGGGGGTGCCCTTTTTCAGCATCTCGGGCTCGGAGTTTGTGGAGATGTTTGTGGGGGTAGGGGCCAGCCGGGTGCGGGATCTGTTCGACCAGGCCAAGCGCAACTCGCCCTGCATCGTGTTTGTGGACGAGATCGACGCGGTGGGGCGCCACCGTGGGGCGGGGCTGGGGGGCAGCCACGACGAGCGCGAGCAGACCCTCAACCAGATTCTGGTGGAGATGGACGGCTTCGACACCGACACCAATGTGATCGTGGTGGCGGCCACCAACCGCCCGGACATTTTGGACCCGGCGCTGCTGCGGCCGGGCCGCTTCGACCGTCGCGTGATCCTCGACCGCCCGGATATCCGCGGCCGCCGCGCGATGCTCACGGTTCACACACGCGGCAAGCCGCTGGCCCGCGACGCGGATTTGGATACGGTGGCGCGCGGGACGCCGGGCTTCACGGGGGCCGACATCGAGAATCTGGTGAACGAGGCCGCGATTCTGGCGGCCCGCCGCAACAAGAAGGCCATCGGTATGACCGAGTTGCAGGAGGCGGTAGAACGGGTCCTGATGGGGCCGGAGCGCCGCAGCCGGTTGATGACCGAGGACGAACGCCAGCTCACCGCCTATCACGAGGCCGGGCATGCCGTCGTCATGTACTATCTGCCGCTCTCGGACCCGGTTCACAAGATTACGATCATCCCGCGCGGTCAGGCCGGTGGCTACACCATGTATCTACCGGAAGAAGACCGCACGCTGGAAAGCCACAATCGCTTCATGGATCGCCTGGCGGGAGCGCTGGGTGGGCGCGCGGCGGAAGAGATCATCTGGGGCGATGTCTCCACCGGCGCCTCCAACGATCTCGAACATGTCACGCAACTCGCTCGCTCGATGGTCACGCGCTACGGCATGAGCGAGAAACTTGGCCCGCTGACCTTCGGCGACCGCGACGAGCTGGTCTTCCTGGGGCGTGAGATCAGCGAGCAGCGCAACTACTCTGAGAAGGTCGCCCGCGACATCGATGCTGAGGTGAAGCGCATCGTGACGACCGCCTATCAGACCGCGCTCAATGTGCTCACGGAGCACCGCGACCGGCTGGAGGCCCTGGCGAAGCGGCTGCTCGAGGCTGAGACGGTGGACCGTGAGGAGTTCGCGGCCATCATGGCGAGTCCCTCACTACCGGAGTTGAGCTTCGGCGATTAGGGGTGTCGCGGCCAACAACTGAAACAGGAAGAGCAAGCGATGCTGAGCCCGTTGAGGGCTCGCTCCCGGCTGGCACAGCCGAATACGATGCCAGCAGCCCGGCGAATTCCCGCCGGGCTGCTGTTTGTATGGCGGTTGTTTCAGGGGCCATGCACTCCTGGACTACGAGATGGTTGCAATTTCCTCATGATGGCCAAAGAAGCCAGTGTGCTGGCAGGTGAACTGAACCCACGCGCTCCCTGGATGTGACGAAACCGTTACCGTTACAGGCTGCGGCTGAAAGCGGGGTTGCGAACGTTTATATCCTTGAGCGACGGCAGTTCTCTCCGCACGGGCACCCAAGCCGATTGCGATTGACCCGCCCGGGTCTGGAGCGATCGCGTGTGGGCGACACGCTGCGCGGGCCCCTCGTCGGCTCAGGTCCTGGGAATCGATTCCGTCGTGCGATCGGGGTTTCCGAAAGGTGGCGATCGCTGTCGTGACGGCGCGAGCAGCCATTCTGGATGTGCTGCCGTTTTGAGGCCATGAAACAGGTACGGGTTCCACTGGCTTAGCCCCGGTTTGGGAGGGTTCGGCCTGTTGGTTGATACGCGGGTGCATTATGACCGGGACGAGATCCATTTCTCTTTGCTACACAATCCGCGCGCCCCTGAGCCAGGTGCTGGCAGTGGTACCCCGGCTTCTGAGCGAAGACGATTCATTCGGCCTCGACCAGGAGCCACGGCGCGAACTTGCCTGGCGGCTCCGTCACTTGCCGGACAATCGTCCTATCCTCTGGCTCGTGTTTCGCAGCACTTCAGACGAGCAGAGCGAGTTGATCGCCATCCCCGGTCGCGTGGCGGGCGCCAACACCGGCCTGGTCTCCCTCATCCCGGCCCTGGCGACCATCGTCATGCGGCTACGCGATCACGGTTTGGCTGTTGTCTCCAAAGATTATGCCGAGAAGGCGCTTGCCGTGGCCCCCGTGATTCTGCTGGTCGCGCCATCCACGCGTTTCGATCGCAGCCTGGTCACCTGTGTGGAGCTTGTGGCTGATCAGTACGGGTTCGTGCTGCACTGGTCGCCGCGCGCGGCCGGGATCCACCCGGCCAGGCTCCAGCATGATGTCGCCGCATCCAGGATGGTGATTGCCGATCTCACCACGGAGAGTGGCCGGGCGGCGGTTGAGGCCGCCGGTTCACACGGGCGCCGGCTGGTGGTCATCGCGCCCGAAGGGGCTGAACTGGGTGCCGCATGGCAGCGGCGCATCCTCTTCTATGATGAGAACCGGGCCGAATTTTTGCAGGCGCTGGCGGATGAAATCGCCGCCGGCACGTCATTACACCGGGCGCTCACCGGCGACGGAGGCGACGAGAACCACCCGCAGCGCGCCATTCTCGACCCAGAGCAAACGATCCCCAACCCACTCGTGCGGGAGCCGTGGGGCGGGAACCAGGCACCAGTCCCAGTTCCCGGCATCCAGCCTGGGGCCCCGGATACCCCGACCGAGGTGGGGTCGGCCGTCGTCTT
>DOUV01000316.1 GCA_003520455.1 Chloroflexota bacterium
AGCGCGAACGCATCGAGGCGCGGTTGCGCACGGTGCTCGGTGTGGCGCGCCGGCGCCCGCGTCCGCTCGTACCGGAGGCGCTCGCGTGATTACCCTGATCCGGCAACTCGGGCGCACTCTGTCCATGGCAGCCAACTCACCGCTCTTCTGGCTGGATACGCTGCTGGTTGCCGTGGTGCTCTTCTTCGTGCTTCGCCTCCTGGGTCGTAGCCCCGCCCGCGTCCTGGCCCGGGGGGCACTGCTGGCCGTGTTCGTGCTCCTGCTGCTTGTGCTGTTACGCCCGTTCCCGGCCCTGTCGTTGTTGGCACGGGGGGCGCTGCTGGCGATTCTCGTCGCAACGCCGGTGCTCTTTCAGGCCGAGTTGCGCCGCATGCTGGAGGAGTTGGGCCGTGTTGGGGGGCGTGGCGGTGCCAGCCATGCGGAGGTGACCGGGGGGATCGTGCCGGCCCTGATGCGCGCGATCGAGCGACTCAGCGCGGACAAGACTGGGGCGCTGATCGTGCTGGAAGGTGAAGTTCCACTCGATGTCATCGTCGAGACCGGCGTGCGCCTCAACGCCGAGGTGAGCAGCGAGCTGCTGGAGGCAATCTTCTATCCCAACAACCCCTTGCACGACGGCGCTGCCGTGCTTCGCGGGTCGCGCGTGCGAGCCGCTGCCTGTGTCCTTCCTTTGACCGAGCGGCGGCTGGGCCGGCTCGGCACGCGCCACCGGGCCGCACTGGGCCTGTCGGAGCAGAGCGACGCACTCACACTGGTCGTCTCGGAGGAGCGTGGGGCCGTCAGTCTCGCTCAGGACGGGGTGTTGCAGTACAACAAGGATCTGGCGACGGTACGAACCGCACTGCTGGCCTGGTATGAAAGCCGGACTGAAGGTGCGGGTCAACAACCGGGTTCGCTGTGCGCCCTCATCGGCGGCCACGATCGGCAGTGGTGGATCCGCCTGCTCGGCACGGCCGCACTTGCTTTCGGGCTGGCGCTTCTGATCGCCGTGCTCGTCCACGTCCCCGGGGTGATCACTGAAGTCGGGCTTCCCTGAGAAGCCGGCGCTCGTGGAATGATGAATGCTGAAGTTGAGACCGGCTATTCATCATTCCACGTTCTGCGTTCCATCCCACCCCTCCTAAGGTTCCCATTTGACGAGCAGAGGGAGGCCCGGACTTGCCGTATGTCGGCAGGAGCGCCTCGTCCTTTACTGTGGCACGGTTCCCGGCGATTCGGGCCCAGGGCCTCATCGAAAAACTCGGCCAGGCGCACAAACAGCCGGGTCTGGTTGGCCGGTTTCTTGATCCCGTGGCCCTCATCTTCGAAGACCAGCAACTCGTGAGGGATCTGGCGGCGCTCCAGGCGCTCGACCACCTGGCGCACATTCTCCGGTGTGACGTTCGGGTCCTGGGCGCCCTGGACGATCAGCACTTTCCCGCGAAGGGTCTCCACAAAATTGATCGGTGAGCGCTCATAGTAGCGCTCGGGCACCTGCTCCGGGCTGCCGCCCAGCATCTCTTCGCTGTAGGGGCGCAGGTCGGGCCGCGTCGTGGTGTAGTCCACCACGAGGTCGGTCATGCCGCAGATCGGTGCCGCGGCCGCGATAATCTTCGGTCGGGCGTGGGTGATCAGATACCAGGAGCTGTATCCCCCGTACGAGGTACCGGTGAGGCCCACCTGGCCAGAGCCGGCCAGTCCGGCCCGAATCAGCGCCTCGGCCCCAGTGGCGATGTCGGCCTGCTCGCGCCCGCCCCAGCCATCGACCTTGATGGCCTCGCGAAACGTCAGTCCAAACCCCGTGCTCCCTCGATAGTTGACATCTAGCACGTTGAAGCCCCGCGAGACGAGGTATTGGATCTGCGGGTTCAGCCGGTCTTCGGAATGGCTGGTGGGGCCGCCGTGGACGGAAATGATCGCGCGTCGCGGGTTGGGATGAGCCTGATAGAGCCAGCCCTGAATCGTCAGTCCGTCCACGGAGGGCCAGCGGAACTCTTCCGCGGGCGCGAGGTGCTGTGGATCGAGATTGGTTCGCTCCCAGACACGGGTCAGGGACATGAGGTCGCTCGGAGACTGGGCCGCTGGCTCGAAGCGCACCAGATCCGTGGGGGAGGTCGCCGAGTAGTAGAGCCCGATCCAGGCACCGTCCACCGTGCGGCCCTCGGGCAGGAAGTTGCCGGGGAGGCGTGGGAAGGGCGTCTCCGCGCCGGTCACTGCATCCAGGAAGGTGGGGCGATGGCGCGCCTCGCGAACCTCGTCAACGACGATGGTGCCGTCGGGGGAGACCCACGCGCTCTCCAGGTCGCGGTCCGGGTCGTCGAGCAGCCAGCGCATCGTACCGCTCGGCCAGTGATAGACACCCAGGCTCATGTGGGTCTGCGGACGCCCGTCGTGGGATTCCGAGAGTACCAGGATCCGCTCTCCGTCGGGGAACCAGGACGCCGAGACCTTGACCGCATCGCCAAAGTTGAGGATCTCGCGATCCTCGCGCCCCTCGACATCCACCAGGTAAAACTGCCGGCCCGACGGATGACGATCCTTGCGGGAGTAGAGCACGTGAGTGCCGGGGCGGTTGAGGTCGGGCACGGTGTAGGCCGGCCGCTGCGGGCGAGCAATTGGCACACGCTCGCCGGTGCGCAGGTCGTGGCGATAGATCCAGGTCGGTGTGATGACTTTTCCGGCCCGAAAGTCATAGTTGGCTCCGTAGAAGAGTGTGCGCTCGTCGGGGCGCAGACCGCCGCCGCGGACGAAGTAGGGCGGATGCGCCTCGGTGAGCGGCTGCAGTTCGCCGGGCCGATCGAGGTCCACCCGAAAGAGGCGAGCGCGTTCATCGCCATCGTGGTCTTCGGCCACGATCACAGCGCCTGAATCCGGAGTCCAGCTGACGAATTGGGTGGCCTCAGGGGTGTGGCTGAGGGCGACCGGCGGTGCTGAGCCATTGGTGGGGACGGCGAATACGTCCAGGTTCTCGTGAACGCGATACCAGACAAAGGCCACCCAACGCCCGTCGGGTGACAGCTCCGCCGACATGACGGTGGGGAGTGAAAGCAACTGTTGGAGAAACGGATCATTGGTCATGAGAATGCTCCGAGAGAGTGTGGGCGGCCAGAACGCAGTCTGAGGCCCACCGGTTCGCGCCGGGTCTGTACAGCTGGTTGGTTCGTGAAACGGAATGACGCCAGGACGTGGGCGGCTTTCACGTTCCTCGCAGACGGTCGTGGGCGTGTGAGTTCGCTGAGGAAGTGTATCCATTGAAGGGGAGATCAGGAAAAAATGGGTCACGTGTATTCTCCGACGACGAGGCCGGTTGGGTGCCGTTTTGCTTGCCTGCGGGGAAGGTGCGACGACGTCCCGATGGTGGAATGCGGGACTCGGCCACTGTCGACGGCAGGGACGTTTCCTGGAGACCCGTCAACATCCGGCCGGTAGCTTCGAGCGGCGGTCCGGTTCGGCGGGCACGAACTTCGAGCGATGCCATGAATGGCGAGGGTGCCGGGACTGCTAAGGAGTCTGAGCCAACTGACAGGGTCGCCGGCCCGCCAACCATCGCGGCGTGCTCATGCACATATGACAGCTATCGGCACACCCTGTGATGCTGTCACGCCAGAAGCAGGACTGCTTACACTGTTGCCGTTCAAGGAGCCGCGGTAAAGTATCTCCATCAACGTTGCTCGCATCAAGCGACTCGAATCATAAACAGTCATGGAGGAGGACACCATGAAAGCATATCTGGCTCGCCCACATCGGGAGGTTCAAGATCCCCCGCTTGCCCGGTTCTTTTTCGCTGATACCCGCAGTGCCTGGCTCTGGCTGCTCGTCCGGCTCTACCTGGGCTGGCAGTGGGTCGAGGCCGGTTTGCACAAGATCGGCGACCCCGGTTGGGTGGCGGGCGGTGAGTCTCTCAAAGGCTTCTGGGCGCGCGCGATCGCGATCCCCGAGAATGGCCGCCCGACAATCGCCTTCGACTGGTACCGCGATTTCATCGCCTGGCTGCTGCAGACCAACAGCTACACCTGGTTCGGCAAGGTCATCGCCTACGGTGAGTTCCTGGTCGGTGTCGGCCTGATCGTGGGGGCCTTCGTCGGGATCGCGGCCTTCGGGGGCGCGCTGATGAACTGGAACTTCATCATGGCGGGGGCGGCCAGCACCAATGGGCTGCTCTTCACTCTGGCGATTCTACTGATGCTGGCCTGGAAGGTCGCCGGCTACATCGGTCTGGACTACTACCTCCTGCCGCTGCTGGGCACCCCCTGGAAGGGCCGGAGCGTGCCCCAACCGGCGGCGACGGCCGCACCACCTCAGGTCGGTATGCGTGCCTGATCGATCCGTCCATATCAACAGGACCCCCGCACCACTGCGGGGGTCTCTTGTTATGTATCCATGGAACGGTTTGACCGGCGCGTCGCCACGGGCGAAAAGGCGGCGACGATGATGAGGCGCCGGCGGTTCATAGATGGCGCTCGATGTGATGCTTGCGGGCAACGTTCGCAGCCTCGATCCGGTTGGTGACACCGAGGGTGGCCAGGATCGTCGAGACGTAGTTGCGCACCGTCTTCTCGCTCAAGTAAAGCGTGGTCGCGATCTCGGCATTGCTGCGCCCCTGCACAATCAGGGCCAGGATGACCCGCTCGCGTTCGGAGAGCCCCTGGAAGTACTGAGCCTCCTGCGCCGCCTGGGCCGCGCGGAGGTGGTCGAGCACGCGGCGGGTGATGCTGGGGTCGAGCAGCGCCTCGCCCGCCGCCGCAGTGCGAACAGCGCGCACGACATCATGGCTCCCGACCCGTTTCAGCAAGTAGCCGGCCGCGCCCGCTTTGATCGCTTCCAGGATCAGGTTATCGTCGGCATATGAGGTGAGCATGATCACTGCACAACGTACGCCCTGTTGGAGCAACTCCCGGGTTGCCTCAATCCCACTGCGGTCGGGCAGACGGATGTCCATCAGGACCACGTCCGGCTCGAGGTGCAATGTCGCGGTCACGGCCTGCTCGGCCGTACTGGCCTCGCCGACAACGTTGATGTCGGGCTCCTGCTCCAGGACCGTCCGCAGGCCCAACCGAACCACTTCGTGGTCGTCCACGAGTAAGACCCGGATCATGTCAGCTCTTCCCACGGGACCGTCAAGGTGACGCAGGTGCCGTGCGTATCAGCAGGCATGATCGTCAGCGTCCCGCCCAGCAGGCGTGCCCGGTCGCGCATGTTGCGCAGGCCATAGCCAACGACCGTGTCCGGGCGAAGGCCAACGCCATCATCGCGGATCCAGAGGCGCAGCATGTCGCCGCTGGCCTCGTAGACGGCGCCCAGGGTCATGTGCTGGCAGCGGGCGTGGCGCACGCTATTGCTGAGGGCCTCCTGCACGACCGCCAGGATGTGACTCGCCCGGCGTGGTGCCAGGCCACGTCCCTCCGGAAGCGCCAACTCGAGCGCCACCGGTGTCAGGCATCGCGCCTGAACGTCGCGCGCGACCTGCTTCAGCGCGGCAGAGAGGTTGGCCGTTTCGGGGGCACGTAGATCGGAGATGGTTTGCCGGAGCGCGCTGATCGCCTCGTTGATTACCGTGACCACGCGGGTCTGCCGCTCCCACGCCTGGCTCTCCTCCGGCAACCCCTTCTGGACCGACTCCGCCAGCAAGCCCGCGGCGTAGAGGGTCTGGATGGTGCCGTCGTGCAACTCGCGAGCGATGCGCTCGCGCTCGGTTGCCAGCACCTGAGCCTCCTCCATGTGGGCGATGAGCCGATCGACCTCGACGTCGAAGATTTCCAGGGTGCGGATCATCGCGATTGCCAGCACCGCCCCTACCAGCGAGCGCCAGAGCGGGACTGGAATCACAGCGAACGCTTCGACCCTCGCGGTGTTGAGTACTGAAGCAGGCCAGAAGGGCGCCGGTGAGGGGATCAAGCCCGCCACGAGGCCATAGGCGAACAGGGCCGCTGCGGCGACGCGCATCGTGCGTACCAGAGCCGGGACCTGGAGCGCGGCGATCTGCTCCGTCGATTGACGCCGCAGCGCCCAGGCGCCCAGCAGTGCCGCAGGGAGGCCAAGCGCATAGCGAGCGATCGCCCGTGCGGAGGCATCGCCCGGCGGAAGGCCGGCGAGCGTCACGAACCCCGGGAAGATAAAGATTGCCACCCAGATCACGAGGAGCGCCATAGGGAGCACTCGTTGCCAGTGAGGCCGGGCGCCGGGGAGGGCCTCGACGGCAAATTGGAAGAGGAACATGAACGAGAGCGCGAGGAGGCCTGTGTGGAGCAGTTGCAGCAGTTCGACAAAGGACGGCACCAGATGGAGCGCCTGCGTCGGGATGAAAATCAGGCCCCATTCGTGGAAGCCGTGGAGCAGCCCAAAGCCTGCCAGCCAGGGGAGGCTCCGCGCCAGTTCCAATCGGCTGTGGCGCGAGCGCCGGAGCAAGATTGATAGTCCCAGCACGACGAAGACCTGGCCGTAAATCGCCAGGATGACTGTGTGGTTGATTTCGAACAAACGGCGCATCGTCTCCATACTGCGCACAGTATAGAAAGGTCTGTCCTCCGGCAAGCGCAGAATGTCAACTTACACCATGCTGAACGGCATCTTCAGCAGAGAGCGGGGGAGAGGTAGGCGTAGGGTGAGCCGGGGAGCAGGGAAGCAGGGAAGGTTCCCCGCTTCCCTACTTCTCGACCCACGCCAGAGCGCCGGTCAAGAAGCCGGACTTCCGAAGTCTCGCGAGACTTCGGAAGTCTCCGAGCATTCGCCTCCAGCGACTCCTTGACCGGTGTTCTAGCGGCGCCGGTCACGTCCTCAGACTTCCGAAGTCTGGGAGGGACCGTACTGGCCCACAGCGCACTCCGACGACGGTGAGAGCGGCGGGCACCTGCCGCGAACAAGACTTCGGAAGTCTTGTCCCTCCCCCCGCGGGATTCCTTGACCGGTGTTCTAGCGGCGCCAGGCGGGGAGGGCGGCCTCGTAGGCGGCGATGTGTGGCTCTTGGGCCTGGAGATAGCCGAGTTGATCGAGTCCCTGGAGCAGGCACTGCCTGGAGAACGAATCAATCGGGAAGGAAACGGCGCGGCTGTCCGGCAGATGCACCACCTGGGCCGCCAAATCAACCGTCAGCGTCAGAGTAGGGTCTTCTTCCACGAGGCTGAATAGCTGCTGATGAGTCTCCTGATCGACGACGATGGGCAGCAACCCGTTCTTGAGCGCGTTATTGCGGAATATGTCGGCGAAGGAGGTGCTGATGATCGCGCGGAAGCCGTAGCCCACCAGCGCCCAAGGTGCGTGCTCGCGCGAGCTGCCACAGCCGAAATTGTCGCCGGCCAGAAGGATCTGGCGGCCCTTGTTCTCGGGTTTGTTGAGAACGAAATCCGGGCGCGGGTGGTCCTCCGCATCGAAGCGCCAGTCGGCAAAGAGATTATCGCCCAGACCCTGCTTGTCGGTGACTTTCAAGAAGCGTGCCGGGATAATCTGGTCGGTATCCACGTTCTCATTGGGGAGTGGGACGACCTGGCTGGTGAGTGTTGTGAACGGTCGCATGAGTTCCTCTACAGAAGTGTGCGGACGTCGGTGATTTTGCCGTGGAGCGCCGCGGCGGCCGCGGTCAGCGGGCTGGCGAGGAAGGTGCGCCCGCCCTTACCCTGGCGTCCCTCGAAGTTGCGGTTACTTGTGCTGACACAGTACTGCCCCGGCGTCAACTCATCGCCATTCATGGCGATACACATGCTACAGCCGGCCTCGCGCCAGTCGGCGCCAGCCTCTTTGAAGATCCGGTCGAGACCCTCGCGCTCGGCCTGGGTCTTGACCTCCTGTGACCCGGGGACGACCATCACGCGCACGTTGGGGTGGACGCGCCGCCCGCGCAGCAACTCTGCGGCCTGGCGCAGGTCGAAGATGCGGGAGTTGGTGCAGCTCCCGATGAAGACCACGTCCACCGGCTGGCCGATCAGCGCCTGGCCGGAGCGCAGGTCCATGTAGCGCAGGGCCTGGCGCAGGGCCTGGCGCTGGCTGGCATCGGGGAGCATGTCGGGATCGGGGACCCGACTGGTGATGGGCATGCCCATCCCAGGGTTGGTGCCGTAGGTGATCATCGGCTCGAGCGCGTTGGCGTCCACCGTGGCGGCGGCGTCGTAGCTGGCACCCTCGTCGGTGGGGAGGGTCTGCCAGGAGCCTACCGCCGCGTCCCAGTCGGCTCCCTTCGGTGCAAACTCACGGCCTGCCAGATACTCGAACGTAGTGTCGTCGGGGGCAATCATCCCGGCCCGCGCGCCGCCCTCGATGCTCATGTTACAGATCGTCATCCGCTGCTCCATCGTGAGGGCGCGGATAGCGCTACCTGTGTATTCAAAGACATGGCCCGTGCCGCCGCCGATGCCGATGCGGGCGATCAGGGCCAGGATGATGTCCTTGGCGGTGACGCCCGGATGGAGTTGTCCCTCAACGCGCACCTCGTACGTGCTGGGTTTCCGCTGCAGCAGACACTGGGTTGCCAGGACGTGCTCCACCTCGCTGGTGCCGATGCCGAAGGCCAGCGCGCCAAAGGCGCCGTGGGTGGAGGTGTGGCTGTCGCCGCAGACGATTGTCAGGCCGGGCTGGGTCAATCCCAACTCCGGGCCGATGACGTGGACGATACCCTGGTGCGGGCTCCCAATGCCATAGAGCGTGATTCCAAACTCGCGGCAGTTGGTTTCCAACTGGGCAATCTGCCTGGCCGCGAGCTGATCGACGATGGGGAGTGAGCGATCGTAGGTCGGGATTCCATGGTCCAGCGTGGCGACCGTTGTGTCTGGCCGGCGCACACGGAGGCCCTTCTCGCGTAACCCTTGAAAGGCCTGGGGCGAAGTCACCTCGTGAACCAGGTGAAGATCGATGTAGAGCACGACCGGTGATCCCGGTTCCTCGTGAACGATGTGGGCATCCCACACTTTCTCGAAGAGAGTGCGTGGCCCGGCGGCTGCGCCCGGCGATGAGGGGGACGATGTTGTCATAGTTCCTTCCTTCTGCAAACGGACTGATCTGTGCCCGGTTTTCGAACCACCAACGGTGATTGCACTCTTTCGTCTACGACTCTGCCCAGTCTCCGTGGGCTCGAAGTAAAACAGGCCTCCCACATGGAGGCCCGTTCGGCATCTTGAGCTGTCGTGGCGGGCATCAGCCCGCGAACTGCCTCCCAACGTGAAGCCGCTTCCTGGCAGATTTGCCAGGAAGCCCACGAATCGTAAAAAGGAAAACAGCAAATAGAGTGTCGCTCATAGGACTCAGGCCAGATTCTAACATTGTGTGGAACAATGGGCAAATCGGCGCCCGTATGGGAAGGCAACGTTGCGCTCTCTGTTGCCTGCGGGGGGCGCCGGGAGCCGCCGTAGAGCGGATCGCCGAGGCGTCTTCGCCCCTCGCGCCCGCGACGGTCGTTCTCAGCGGGTTCAAGCACACAAAGCGGCCATCGTATCACTCAATCCTTTTGGCGTTTGTGAGTTTGTCTTGTAGGATTCACACCAGCCCATTCACACTACGTGATGTGGGGCCTGCGCGCCGTTGTTGCAGTGGACCACCCGTGATGAAAACTGACTCTTAGGAGGACGAATCGGGGATGGAAGCCCGGCTTTTGACCGAGATGACGTGGCCGGAGGTCGAGCGCCTGCTGCGCCTGGACGACCGGTTGATCCTGGTGACCGGATCGACCGAGCAGCATGGACGCCATCTACCCCTTGGGACCGACCAGTTTATTCCCCAATTGCTCGCGCGCCGGCTCAGTGAGCAGGCCGGCGTCGTCGTCGCGCCGGTTCTTGCGCTGGGGATGAGTGAATTGCACACGGCCTTTCCCGGCACGTTGACGCTGACGCAGGAGACGCTCCAGACGACCTACCTGGAACTGATGCAGAGCGCCTACCGCCAGGGCTGGCGCAAGTTCTTCGTGCTCAACGGCCACGGTGGCAACCGCAAGGCCTGGGAGTGGGTTATCGCGCTCGCCACTAAGATCAAACCCGACGTTCGCTTCCACCTGACCGCCTGGTGGCAAGAGCCGGAGGTCCGGGCGCTCTCGCAGGCAGAGTACGGCCGCACCGAGGGCCACGCCGGTCTCGCCGAGACGGCCGGCGTCCTGGTTTACGATAAAAGCCTGGTCCGCGTCGGTGCGGCTACGGGAACGGCCGACCACGGCTTCACCGGCGACGAGAGCCCGGCGGCCTTCCGCGCGGCCTATCCCAGCGGCGCTATCGGCGAACGCCCAGGCGAGGCGACCGTTTCGTTCGGGGAGCGGATGATCGAGCGGTTGGTGGCCAAATACCTGCACTTGTTGGATGAATGGGGGTGACCTCGAAGGGGAACAGTCCCAGGTGGCCTCTCGCTCTGGGCGCGATGCAGATACGTTCCTCTCCAACGGAATCAACATGAGCCAATCCAAACAACTTCGGCGCGCCGCCGGCGTTCGACTCGGCGATACGCTGACCCAGTCTGTGCGGGCCGTGGTCGGGTTACTGCTCATCCAGCTCGCTTTACCGAAAGTGCTCCCGTTGCCGGGCATCAGCGCGCGCTGGGCGCTCATCGTCATCGGGGGCGGCGTGCCCGGGATCATCGCATCGCTGGTCGGCGGGACCGTCATTCTGGCGTATGGCGTCTCGCTGCTGCCGCGGGCCGGTTGGCCGGCGTGGCGGTGGGGCGCAATGGCCACCGCGGTGGCCGCGATCACACGGCTTGGCGCCGTGCTGCTGATCGCGGCGGTCGGCAACCAG
>DOUV01000139.1 GCA_003520455.1 Chloroflexota bacterium
CTCCACCTTGCTCTGCAAGCGTGCGCTCTACCACGAGCGCGGTGCTGACTACCTTGACGAGCGCCGCACGCAACGGCGGCTCAATCGCTTCCGTCACGATCTCGAACGTCTCGGCTACGCCGTCGCGCTCGAGCCTCTCGCTGCCGTGCCGGCGTAACCCTTCGGGGCCTTGCCGGCCCATTGTCCCGGCCTATTTTCACGGTAGGATCAGTGAGATACGCTATCTCACGATCACCACCGAAAGCCGGCAATTTCATGAACGGAGCCATGCCCTGATGAGATGGAGGCTCATCGGTACGTACCCTTTGGGAGCAAACAGCTATTGCTGCGACTGAGGTGGGGGCCTTTAATGAGGGAGGGATTGCTAAGAAGGGCGCGCAACTATGGGTCCCCCCCTCATTTTCATCCGCCAGCGTTCCGCCTCGCTGTTGGTCCCCCTCGTCATGGTGGGCGGGATAATCCTTGGGAGCGCGACATCGACACCCTCCTCAGCCCAGGTGGACTTGCCGGCAGGGGCCGCAATCGTACCGCCAGCCGGCCAGGCTGTTGCTGAGGAAGCAGGGCGGCGACACGCCCACTTCACCATCGAGACCAGCCCGTCCTCGCTCCACCTGGGCGACACCCTGTTCGTCACAGCTACGCTTCGCACTGCCGACGGAAGCCCATTGCCCAACCGGCGCATCCTGTTCGCCTACAACGCGGAGTGGGCCCGTCGCGGCGTCGTTTACACCGATAGCGCCGGGCAGGCGTTCTGGCAACTCCCCATCGTCAACCCCGCCGATCTCAAGAGCAGCGGTTTCGTCCAGGGAGGGGGCACACAGAATCGCGGCACTGATTACAGCGTGCATGCGATTTTCTTTGGCGATGAAGCCTACGTTCGCGAGGAGTTGATCGGCTTCTTCAAGGTGGCGCAGGTCGCAATCCCCCGCACGCGGGTACGCTTCGTCACCATCGCGAGCGCTCTGACCGAGCAGGATAGCCTGACGGTGATCGGGGAGCTGACCTCTGCCGGGCAACCACTGGCTTCGGAGATGCTGTGGCTGCGGGCGTTCGGCCGCGAGACAAGTTGTTCGACGGGGACCGCCGGGCGCTGTGCCCTGACGATCTCGCCGAAGGGCCGCCCGGCGGGCAACTACGTTGTCACGCTGGACTACCCGGGGAATGGAGGCCCGGCGTACGGGGGGGCAACGATCAATCGCACCGTGTGGCTGGAGAGCTCGGCGGCGCAGCCCACCCGGCTGCCCGCGCTGACTTACTGGGGCTGGGATTTCACCAACGAGGATCCGGCGCAGCACAACTATGGCCCCTTTGGGGGAACCTGGGCCTTCTATTGGAACGAGCTGGTATCAGGCAGCTTCAATCAGTTGATGGTCAACGAAGTTCTCCTGAACGACTACCTCGAGCGCGCGCGCCGGATGACCATCACGATGCCCGATGGTACCCTGCGCCCCAAGCCAATCATTCTGGGCATGATGCTCACCGACGGCTACACGGATCGTGCGCCGCAAGCGGTGCGGCGGGAACTGCCACACTACGAGCTCCAACCCACCTCAAGTATAGCGGGCGAAAGCTGCCCACCCAAGGAGATGCCCCGCTACGACGACCCGCTCTACCAGTCCTGGTACGCTGCCAGCGCCCGCGCTGTGGGCAACTACTATCGGCGCCACCCAGAATACCACGATGTCCTCGTCGGCTGGCGCATTCTCGGCGGCTACGATGGGGAGTGGGCGGTGATGTTCAAGAACGATAGCGCCTATCCCAATTGCGACTATCTGGCCGTGGCGCACGAGTATGTGACGGAAGGCGAGTGGCTTGCCTTCAAGCGATTGGCGCTGGCGGTCTGGGCCAACGAATTCGGCGGGACACCCGTCGAGCTCATCCTTGAAACCTACCACGACGCCGACGCCCGGGCCTACGGTCATCCCATTGGCTCAAAGTTCAACGCGGCCGATATCGAGGTGGCCAGTCACGCCTACATGTCCATGTATTCAGTCATGGGCCAACGCGCGGTCTCGTACTGGTGGCGCGATCAAAGCACTGCCTACGAATCGCGGTACGAGCCCTTCTTCATGTCCGGCGTGGCCGACCCGCAGAACCCTGCCCTCTGGGCCGGCACCTACTGGATGATCCTATGGATGCTCGAGAGTCAGGCCGACTGGATTGACTTCCACGGCGGCCACTGGCAGGCCTATGCCAGCATCCCTGGCTTCAGCCAGTTCGTCAACGAGCACTTAGGGAAATCCTGCGAGACAACACCAAGTGCCTGGGTCGTGCTGCGTGAGGTGGCCGACGACAACACCAAGGAAGCCAATGACTTCTGGAGCAGCGGCACCTACGGCGACTACCAGTTCTGTCTCTACCGTCCCCTGGTGAGCGGGGCTCAGGCGTCGCCGGTTCGCGGCATCGACCTGCCTGTTCCCGCTCAGGGCCAGTACTTCACCAATCCCTATAAGGCCAAGCACGGCGCCAACAGCCAGATCATCGCGTTGCCGGGCTACAGCGGCCGCAAGACCGATCAGGGCTGGATGTACTTCGATATTGATGATAGCTACGTCCTTGCCGGCCAGCACTCGCAGGAGCCCTCCAACCAGTGGCGGATCACCATCGTCTACCTCGACGCCGGAACCGATACCTGGTCCCTGCGCTATGCCGACGCCCACGGTGCCGAGCACCGACTCGATGTGACCAAGACGAACAGCGGTGAGTGGCGCGAGCAGACCTGGACGATCTGGGATCTCGTCGCCAACAACCAGTGGCCCGGCAGCACCGACTTCGCCTTGAGCGATAACAGCGACGGCACCGAGATTTTTCACCGTCTCCAGGTACGAAGCGGCCGGCCACGTGCCTGGCATGCTTACAGCATCAGGAAGACTCCGACCATCGACGGCGACCTCGCCGATTGGGGCGGCTTCGCATCGCTACGCCTCGACAGTGCGGAGGCCACGACCGTCGTTCAGAGCTCGCTCACCCTGAACAAGGCCCAGGCTGAATTGCGGGCCACCTGGGATGAGCGCGCGCTCTACTTCGCCGTTCACATCGTTGATAGCCAGGTCGTCAGCGACGCGCTCGACTTCGAGAATAATGATTGGATCGAGCTCGACCTCGATGGCCTGCACGACCACGCTGCCTTCAACGCGGACGACCGGCGAATCTCACTGAGTGCCGGTGGGAAGCGGCGCAACGACGGCACGGCCCCCGGCGATGTGACCACCGCCGTCGCCGCGGTGCCGGATGGCTGGACCGCGGAGATCGTGGTGCCCTGGACTGCCCTGGGCGGGTCGCCCACCGCCGAGCGCCGGCTCGGCTTTACCTGGCTCCTCCACGACACCGACGGCGTGACCGGCGACCTCCATCTGGTATGGGAGGGCGATGAGACTCCGAGCAGCAGCCTGACATGGGGCCACCTCGACCTCAAACAGTGTACCGTTCCAGGCGATTTCGATGGCGATGGCGTGATCAATGGGGGCGACTTTCAACTTCTCGCCCAGCAGTGGCGCCAGCCCAGCGGTGCCACCACCCTGGAGGCAACCGCCGATCTCAACGGCGACGGTGTGATTTCGGTGCTCGACCTCCTCACCCTCGATCGCTCCCCGGTTCGCTCCTGCGATGGTTGATCCCGGGCCGGTGCGAACTCAAGAGCGCAGCGGGCCGCTCCCCGGACACGCGTAGCGAACACGCGCCGAGACGCCCAGGCGCGACGGCTATTTTCCTCGACGGTGTCGCTTGCTGACCGGCCCGTGAGTGTTCCCCTCAGACCGGTTCGGGCAAGCGCGCCCGAATCGCGCGTTTGCTGGCTCATGAATATACTCTGGAGCGCTACGAAGACCCTGTTGAAGGCCGTCCCGAAGACTGCCTGCATGGTATCCCCAACGCCCGTTCCATCCAATGTACCCTCGATGCTTCTCTTTGTCGGCGCCGCGCTTGGTGCCGCGTTCGCGCCTGGGCTCGCCCTGGTGGCCTGGCTGGCGCCGGGCGAGTGGCCG
>DOUV01000140.1 GCA_003520455.1 Chloroflexota bacterium
CGATTCCGACGGCCGCGGGCTGCGGGCCGTCTCGAGCGAGCGCCGCCTGCTCGAGATGTTTCGGGCGGTGACGCCGGACCAGGTGCGGGCCTTCCAGGCCCACCGGGTGCGAGCGTTGGCTCACATCGAGGCCAGTTTCGAGTACAAGAATGCCGGTATCAAAAAGCCGTCCCTGCGGCTTGACCGGATCGCGCTTGGGGCGCGGCAGGCGGTGCCGCTGCGGGTGGCACTGGAGGAGTTCATCTTTCTCGAGCACCACGCGAGCCTCCAGGAGAAGCTGCTGCACTTTGCGCTGCCGCCGGCTCAACGAGTGGCGACCGGCCGCAGCCTGCTGCTGGTCTGTCTCGAGGACCGCCGCGACAGTGCGCTCTTCCGTCTGGACTTCGAGGCCGCCGGGCTCAACCCGGCCCTCGCGCGGCATGCGATCCGGCTCAAGGAGGGCGATTGGGTTGTACTCAGCCAGGCGGATGCGAGGCGCAGCCCCTGGGAGGTGGTGAACGGCCGGCGGGCCGTGATCGCCAGCCTGACCGAGAACGAGCTCCTCCTCTTTTGGCGCGACTTCAGTTCGCGCGGCCACCGCTTCCGCTATGTCCACCGCCGCGATGCGCCGGTGCCGGGAATGGTCTACGTCCTCGACGAGATGGCCGACGACCTCAACGCCGACAAACAGGTGGCGGCCTGCCGCGAGGCGGAGAGCAACGTGTTCTACCGCTGGATCGAGGCCGGGCAGCCCCCGGTCCCGCACCAGGTGCCGGTGGATATCCTCCGTGGCGCGCGGGCGTTCGGCCGTAGGGTGCCACGGTGGGAAGCGCCACGGGCGCCGACGACGCGCCAGGCCGAGATCATTGGCCGGCGCCTCGCCGATCCGATCTTGTTGGTCCAGGGGCCCCCGGGCACCGGCAAGAGTCACACCGTCGGCTGGGCCGTGCTGTCGAGGGTGTCAGCTCGGCTGGCGGCGGGCCAATCGATGCGGGTGGCCATTGTCTGCAAGACTCACACAGCGGTCAACATCGTGCTGGAGAGCATCTCGTGCAAGTGGCGGACGGCAATAGACGAGCGGCCGGCCTCCGATCCGCTCGCCGCCCTCGAGATCTTCAAGCTCGATCCGCCAGAGGACGAGACGCTCCCCAACGTCGTGAGCGGTCTGAAAACTTACAGCGCCCGGAGGCTGCTCGACACTATTCTGGGATGCAGCCCGATCGTCGTCGGGGGGACGCCGGCCGGGTTCTACAATCTGATGAAGTGGCGCGAGGCCGGTGGTCGCGATGTGCTCTGGGACGAGAAGCACTTCGATCTGGTGGTGATGGACGAGGCCAGCCAGATGACTCTCCCCGAGGCAGTGCTGGCGACGGCCTGGCTGCGCCCGGACGGCCAGGCACTCGTCGTCGGCGATCATCGCCAGATGCCGCCGATCCTGGCGCACACCTGGGAAGAGGAGGCCCGTCGCCACCTCGCGGCCGCTCAGCCGTACAAATCGGCCTTCGAGTTCCTGCGGGACCTGGGGGTGCCCGTCGTGGCGCTCGATGAGAGTTTCCGGCTCCACCGCCTGCAGGCTGAGTTCCTCGCCGAGCAGATCTACCGTCACGATGGCATCCCGTTCCACTCGCGCCAGACCCACATCCTCGCGCCGCTGCCGCCGGGCGATCCCTACGTCGATGCCGCCCTGCGCGGCGACGTGCCCATCGTAGTCGTCGAGCACGACGAAGCAGCCTCGCAGCAGTTCAACCCAACCGAGATCGAGCTCATCTCACCCCTGGTGGCGACCTGCCTGGAGCAATTGGGACTCGAGGGAGCTGACGGGCTTGGGGTTGTGGTGCCCTTCCGGGCGCAGAAAGCCGCCCTGCGCGATCGATTCCCCGCTCTGGCCGCCAGCGAGGCCATCGACACCGTCGAGCGCTTTCAGGGCGGCGAGCGCGATGTCATCATCGTCTCGGCCACGGCCAGCGACCCCGACTACGTGCTGGCCGAGGCCGCCTTCCTGCTCAATCCCAATCGGCTCACCGTGGCCCTCAGCCGCCCGCGCAAGAAGCTGATCGTGGTTGCCAGCCAGGCCCTCTTTCGCCTCCTGGCCGCCGACCTTGAGGTCTTCGAGCACGCCATGCTCTGGAAGCGGCTGCGCTACCAGTTCGCGCCCGAGCCGCTCTGGGCGGGGAAGCGTGATGGTGCTCGGGTTCGAGTCCTGGGTTGCTCCCCAGTGGTGGCGCTTCAGCCACCTCAGTTGTAGAAGTACACTCGCCCGGCACGGCGCGCCGTGCCGGTGCCGCCATCAACCCCACGGCTTACGAGGACAACGTGTCGCCTTCGTCCTGGGCGAGCCAGCGCTCGAGGCGGGCAAGCAGGTCCGTGAGGATGGTATGTGTGAGGCTCGCCAGATCGCCCGCGGCGCTCGCTCGGGCATCTGCTTCGCGAGCGCCGCCTCGTCCCTGGACCAGCCGCTCATTTCGGGCGAGCCACTGTCGGAGCGTGGCGCCGGCCTGGCCGGCGTGGCACTCGTCGAGCAGGTGCAGCAGGAACTGCCGCTCCAGTGCCAGGAGTCGGAGCGGGCTGTGACGCGGCTCGTCCACCGCCGTGAGGGGATCGGGTGGCGCCTGCCAGGGGAGGCGGCCCTCATCCTCCTGCCCTGCTTCGCGCAGCAATTCATCCACTATCGCCAGCCGCTGGCGTACAAAGTCGAGATCGTTCATCAGAGGCTATTTGCCGCTCATTCGGGCCTGCTCGAATGACGCTCCAGTTGCCTGTGTCTGTCTCACCTGGAGTCGGTCGAGTGAAGCTTCGAAGTCGCTTCATCGCTCACGCGTATCACGCTTCAGGTCTAGCAGTTTTCAGGCCGCTAGTGGCGGAAGTGGCGTACCCCCGTGAAGACCATCGCGATACCGTGCCGGTTCGCGGAGGCAATTCCCTCGTTGTCGCGCACTGAGCCTCCCGGCTGAATGATGGCGGTGACCCCGGCCTCGGCCGCTGCCTCGACGCCATCGGCGAAGGGGAAGAAGGCGTCCCCAGCCAGGACACTGCCGCGCGCGGCCT
>DOUV01000946.1 GCA_003520455.1 Chloroflexota bacterium
CCGGCCAGTGCGCCGCCAGCGCCGCGCGGTACTCGGCCACCGCCGCGTCGAGCGTGGCCTGATCGTAGAGGTAGAGCGGCGTGCCGTACTCGGCTGCGAGCGTGGCGAGATCACAGCCGGTGATGGTCAGGCGGCCGGTGGCGTCGCGCACGGCCGTGATGGGTAGGAGGTCCGACAGATCAGAATTCGCCACCGACGCCACCTGCCCTTCCGTCTCCCTTCACACACAACGAGGCCGCGCGTGATACTTGGCCCGAGATACCTCACGGGTCCCGGTCACCGCGCGGCCAGCTGATGTAGTATAGTCAACCTGTGGCTCTTCTACAATCGGGATACACCGGCCAAAACAGGCTCAAAAGCACCCGGCACCGAGGGGGTGGCCTGGGTCCCGTGCGCTGCAACTCGACGCTCAGACACGTGGTACCTCCTGAAGTGCAATGGAGTCGCTGTGGGAAGTTTCAATTCATCACGGGGCCGGAACCCAGGCGTAAAAGTGTATCGCCATCTCACCCGTCTGGGGATAATGTAGGTCCTCGACGAGCAGGCGGGTGGCGCTGCTGTCCACCTCGAGGACGAAGAGCCCGTCGTCGATTTGATAGGCCAGGAGCCGGCCGGCCGGCGAGAGCCCGCGGCTGATGATGGTCTGGCCCGGCACGTAAGGCAGCAGCAGGCGCTCCTCGCCAGTGGCTAGGTCGCGCATCCAGAGCCCCAGTGCTTGAGCGGCAGGCACATGCACGGCGTAGGTCAACCTGGTGGCGTCGGCCGCCCACAAAGTAGCTCCCGAGGAGACCTCCACCGGGATGAAACCGGCGCGCTCGACGGCGGGTGCCGGCAGGTCCAGGGAGACCACGAGTTGGCGCCCATCGGGAGCCAGAGCCCGCCGGCCAGGTACGCCCAGCGATAGGCGATCTGTGTGCCGTCGGGCGACCAGATGGCCTCCTCGGGGAACCACTCTTCAGTGGCCGCCACCAGGAGGCGCTTGTCGCTGCCATCTGGATTCATGGTCCAAATGGCAGCCCGGCGCTGATTCATATTGTTCCAGAGGGTGTAGAGAATCCGGCGGCCGTCGGGGGCCACCAGGAGCCCCGGCCGCGTTGGGTTGACTGCGTGGCTCCGGTGGCCAGGGTTCCAGCATGATCTCATCGGTCCCGGCCACGGTAATCGTGCGGTAGCCTGGTGACTGCGCGTTTGAGAACAGCATCCGCAGCTCCTGGAAAGGACCCGGCGTCGGAGCGGGGGGCAGGGGGGGGGCAGGACCACCCGCGTCGGTGTGGGGACGGCGGTGGGTGGCCCCGGCGGTGTCATGGTTGGCCCCGGCGGGGGATAGGCGGGGGTGGTGGCCGATGGGGTCGGAACGGCCGGAGGGGTCCCTTGGGGCTGGGGTGGACCACCCGGCGATGGGACCGAGACGGTGATGAGCGGCTGGAAGACCCGCAGCCCCGGCGGAGCGCCGCGCTGCGCCGCGTTAAAGGTGAGCACCAGGACAATCACGAGCGCACCGGCTCCTGGCAGGCCCGCCAGCCGGCCCATCACCGGCCAGAAACGCTTCATCACCAACCCCTCCTTCCCGTGATGGAGAGCCTGAGAATGAGGGGACGTCCGACCGTTGGCTGACAGGCGAACGTCATTTGTCACCGGCCCGCACGTTTCGCTCTCGTTCGCTTTTCCGATGGCGTTTCGACACCGACTGCTAATGCGGTGATAAGCTCACGTCATTTTGCGATCACGCTCTGAGTCGTTCCATGTTTTGTACATCACGCCGTTTCCCTCAGGTCATTTTCCAATCGCGCCCTTATTGAACAATGAATGCATCGGCATCCACATAGTAGTCGCTGGACGAGAGGTTCTTCACGCCGGTGACCGAAATGTGGATCGTGTGCACCCCGGCGCCCAAGTTCGTGAAGACGGTACTTTGCTGCCACTGGGTTGAAGCAGAGTAGAGATCAATGGTGCCCGGGTTTACGCCATCGATGGCGATGGCGGCGATGCCCCGATTGTAGGTCTTGGTGTACACCCAGGTCACCTGGGTGCCGACGAAGGTGAAGGTGATGGCAGCTTCCTTCGTCTTGGATCAACTCACCGTTCCCCCGTAGGCGCTCGACCAGCCGGTGCCGTGCGTCCAGCCCCCGATAGAGTTGAGCTGATAATGCGGATCATCGTAGGAGGTGCCGGAGCGGGCGGCGGGGAGATCCACCACGAAGGCATCCAGGTCCGAGTAGCCGCCCCCGCCGCCGGCGACCTCAACCTGGATGGTGTGGGAGCCGGGGCTGAGCGACCAGGTCTTGGCGGCCTGCCAGCGGGTCTCCCAGGCGTAACTGCTGGTGGTGCCCCGGGAGGCGCCATCGATGCGGATCGTTTCGCTCCCCCGATTACTGGCCATGGTGTAGAGCCGGGTGATGCGGCTGCCAGAGAAGTTCAGCAAGGCTCGGCTGCCGACCGCGTTGGACCAGCTGACCGTGTTGGCGTAGGTCTTGTCCCAGAGGCTGCTGTGCGTCCAACTGCCGGTATAAGAGACCGATGGCGAGGCGTCGTCGTAGTAGACACCGTCCTCGTTAATAAACCTGACCGCATCCGCCCCAACCAGTCGGTTGGTGGTGCTTGGTTCCCCGGTGAAATCGCTGATCCGAGCGTACCCGAGGTTGCCTCGATGGAGACGATAAACCCCGAGACTAACCCATCGATCATAGAGACCATATTGGTCAACGAGTGCTGTACTCTTTCCGTTGGCATGATTGACGGTGTATTTGGCCTGCCAACTGGTAGCGTTGACCGATGGGATGTAAACCTGTATCTCGTAGATGCCAGCCTGGGAGAGGGTCGGCTGCCAAAGAGCCCTACAGTTCTCGGCGTCTTTCACCCCGGTATACAACATGCGAGCGTTGTAACCGGCGTTGGCTTGAGACCAAGAGCCCGAGTTGCAGTTCTGCGCAAAAGCACCGTTGGTATCCGTATCGTCCACTATCAATGTACTCCGTTCGGTAGGAGCGAGAAGGGGATTCTGTACCCCGCCACACCTGTCGGCCCATTCACCATCAGCCCACATGCACCAGCTTCTCGCACCGTTTACGTGTTGCTCCCAAGGATCGGGATACCCCCCCGACCAACCGAACGGATCAACGATGGCGAGATTGAGGAGAACTGTAGCAGCCGCAACGAGCAACGGGATGCCTCTTAGAAACCTGGTCGGGCGTAGGGAACGCATAGCGATCTCTCCTTGAGGATGAAGGCTAGGGTTTGGCCGGGGGTTGCGGCCGCTGCCAGGAGGGGAAGCGAACCAATTGGCCCATCGTGGTTATCTGGTGCAGGTTCGTCCCATCCGCATTGACTGCCCAGACTTCACTCGTACCACTACGAGTAGACGCAAAGACAAGCTGTGAGCCATCGGGCGACCAAGCCGGGTCAATCGTGCCAGTAGTGCCACCAGCGATCAAGGGGCGCTCCGCACCTGTCAGCACATCAACCAGGTGGATACTCGTGCCTTTGAAGGCATCCGTGTCCCTATCCTCGGCTGGCAAACTCTTATCTATGAGCGGATTGGGTCCATCAAAGGCCACGAAGGTGATCGTGCGGCTGTCAGGTGACCAGACCGGTCGAAAGAGATACCCGACCGCGAAGTTACGGCTGAGGGTACGGGGATGGGAGCCATCTGCTTCCACGACCATCAGCCCATCATCGATGAAGGCGATCTTGCTTCCATCGGGCGACCACGTGAGCGCAAACATGGCTCGCTCAGAAGTAAACAGGAGGCGCGGGTCGCTCCCATCTGCATTGGCCATCCACATCTCCGCAGGCGTGCCAACCCCCGCCAAAACGTGTAGACCACTTTCTGGCCTTCGGGAGAGACATCT
The DNA here is from genome assembly GCA_003520455.1 of Chloroflexota bacterium. Next base: position 3,849 of record DOUV01000946.1, read on the forward strand.
CCGCCATCGAATGCTGACGGAAATCGCTCAACGAGCGTTTTATGTTCTCCAGTGTCAGTATCCACCAACCATAAACCAACATCAGCATAGTTCTCTTCGGCTCGGAACAATACCTGGCGACTGTTCGGATGCCAATTGAGAAAAATCCCTCCTGGGGGTAGGTTCTGCCTGAACAACGGTTCGACCCGACCACTGTCGGTGTGCAGGATATGGGTGATCCCCCAATCGCCGGCAATTGCCACACGTCTGCCGTCCGGGGCAGGATAGATCAGCCCCCAGGGCACTTCTTTCTCGATGGGGACGCGCATCGGTGGGGCCTGGGGGCGCCCGGCTCTGTCCACCGGCAACGAATAGAAGGCCAGCGCGCTGTTTTCGCGGGCGGCGTAGGCGATGACGCCGGCCGCATCGGGTGCCGGCC
>DOUV01000938.1 GCA_003520455.1 Chloroflexota bacterium
CCCGCTCTCGCGGATGGCCTTCACCTCGGTGCGCGCGGGGCGTTTCTCCCCGATGAAATGGGGTACGCCGATACACACAAATGATGGCATGGTCGATCCTCCCTGCATGGCTAAGGTTGGCAGGCGCCCGGGTCGTTGCGAACGACGATGTAGCCCTGAACCGACTGGGCGATGATGTCCTCGCCGATGGCCGCTGAGACATTGATGAACACAGTGTGCTGCCCGGCGGACAGCCCGTTCGTGTCGGCATAGACCTGCACGGTATCGCCCGCGCGGGCGCTAGTCGGATAGACCTCGACCAATGGGCCACCCGGCGGCACGGCAGGCTCTATCGTCGCGGTGAAGGTGCCGGGATAGCCGGTGTTGGCGAGGGTGAATTCACCGACCAGCACGGACCCCGGACACGCGGTGCTGGCTTCCGCCGTCATGTACTCAGCGAAGATTGTCATCTGGGGCGTGTAGTCGCTGTAGCGGCGCGGCATGGCGGCGAGTCGGTAGAAGGTGGGTGTGGGTGTGCCGTCCTGGCGCAGCACGCTGAACCAGCGCATGTGGCTGCACAGGGGATCAACCCCGTACGGGTACAGGGACCAGTTCAGGTTCCACACGAACACTGGCCCGACCCACGGCCAGTGGCGGTCGGCCCATTCAATCGCCCGGATCGTGTAGTCCGCCTGCGTGTCGCCCGATACGCGCATCCACGCGAACCCGGCGAAGCTCGGGTCGCTGTCCGAGCACGTGACGCCATCCTCGGCCGGGTTGCGCAGCCAGCCAAACTCGGTCAACCAGATCTGCTTGTCGTAGATGCCGCGTTCTTCGAACAGGTCGCGGATCAGCTCCACGCGGCGGAACACCAGGTTGTCATACGTCGGATCGGTTTCCGGCGGCGCGTTGTAGCCGTAGGGGTGGTAACCAAAGGCATCGAACCACTGGGCCGCGCCGTTGTCGAGCATTTCCGCCGCGTAATCGATATCGCTGATGGCACGGCGGTCGCCGGTCGTGATCGTCGGAGCCAGCCCGCCGGACACGACGATCATGTTCGGATTGACGGCCTTGATCTGGGTATAGGCCACGCGCAGCATCTGGGTGTACTCCCAGGCATTCGGTCCATGCGGCCACTCGAAGGCCAGGTTGGGCTCATTCCACAGCTCGTAGGCAGCGACCCGGCCGCGATAGCGCGCGGTTACAGCGGCGGCAAAGCGGGCGAAGTCGGCCGGGTCGTCGGGTGGGGTGCTGGGCGCGGCGCGGCCGGGATGGCTCCAGACCGGGGCGTTGTGGAGCCGGAGGAAGAGTACCAGCCCGGCGTCCTCGGCCCCTCGCACGGTGTTGTCGGCATCGCGCCAGTCGTAGGTGCCTCGCTCCGGTTCGGTCCGAGCCCAGTCCACAAAGCCTTTTACCCAGGTTCCTCCGAGGTCGCGAATCAAATAGGCGTGATTCAGATCGGCGATGTTGAAGCCCAGCATGAGAGCTGAACGGGTGGGCGGCAGTTCACCCGGGGCGCGGGTTCGCTCGCGGGGGGGTCCGGCCTCCGTGGAACCGGGCAGCGGGGCGGCAACATCATCCCAGGCAGCGTTGGTGGTCAGGCGGAGGGACTCACCGCCGGCCGCCGGGATGGCGTAGAGCTCGTGACTGGCCGCGGGGTCCTGCCAGGCGGTGTAGAGGAGCCAGCGGCCGTCGGCGCTCCAGGCAGGGTGCGCGATCCAACGATCGGAGGTCAGGAGGGTCCGTGGCGGACCCCCATCGGGCGGTAGGACGGACAGCGTCCGTGTCGGAGAGTCCTGCCAGCCGATAAAGGCGATCTCACCGGTCGGGCTGACGGCGGGCATGGTGGCCTTGAGCGGCCAGGCGGTGAGCGCTGTGAGACTCGCATCGGTGAGGTCGAGCCGGTAGAGTTCCTCGACTCCGTTCGAGTCCACCCCCGCGAAGATCAGCCCGCGCCCGTCGGGCGTCCAGGCCGGGTAGCGGTGCCGCAGCAGGCCGCTATCGGCCGTCAGGCGCAACTCCTCATCGGGTCGCTCGGGCCGGACGAGGTAGAGGTCCTGGCCGCCATTGCGCTCAGAGACGAAAGCCAACCGGGTGCCGTCGGGGCTCCAGGTAGGCTGGTAGTCATCGGCCGGGTTGGTGACGATCCGCATCGGCGTCCCGCCACCGGCGCTGACCAGGGCAATATCGCCGTTGTTGGCCGCGTAGGTCGTGAAGGCGAGGAACGGCCCGGTAGGCCAAGAGTCTGCACCGCCGGGGCGCACGGCCGGGTTCCAGGCACCGCCCGGGTTGGTGGTCACCAGGTGCGGCTGTCCGTCGCCGCCCAGGCGGTAGATAGCCGCCTGCCCGGCTCGATCCGAGGCAAAGAACAGTGGAAAAGGAGGCGCCGGAGTCGGCGATGGCGCGGGCGACGGGGCGGCGGTGGGCGATGGCCCGAGGGTGACAACCGGCGGTGGGCCCGGCGTCGAGCGGCATCCCGTGAGGGGAAGCACCAGGAGCAAAATGACAAGCAAGGCGTGATGAATGCGGAACAAGGCGTTAGGGTGTTCGCGTCCGGCATTCATCATTCCGAATCGCTCTTCTTCGGATCGTGTGCATGGGATCGGCGAGGGCATGGCCCTCGCCCGCTCGACACAGCGTATTCCAATTCGAGCGGCTACATCAGATTGAGGATTGGCGTCGGGAAGAGGCCCAGGACGAGTACACCGATGAGCGCCAGTGTCAGTCCCACGCCCGTGAGCAGGCTCAGTTGGCCGACAGGCTCGACATCGGGCTCGCGCATGTACATCTGGACGATGATGCGAGCGTAGTAGAAGACTGAGACGACACTGTTGAGCACGCCCACCACCACCAGCCAGGTGAGCCCCGCCTGGACACCGGCGGTGAAAACGGCGAACTTCGCGAAGAAGCCTGCCAGCGGCGGGAACCCGGCCAGACTCAGCAGGAAGAGGCTCAGAGCCGCGGCCAGAAATGGCCGGCGGGCGGCCAGGCCGGCGTAATCCTCGATGTTGACCCGCTCGCGGGTACTGCCCTGGCTGAAGGCGATGATGCAGGCGAACGCCCCCAGGTTCATGAGCGCATAGATGGCCAGGTAGAGCACCGCACTGCCGACGCTCTGCGCGGCGACAGCGATCAGGATGTAGCCCGCGTGGGCAATCGAAGAGTAGGCCAGCATACGCTTCACGTTCCGCTGCAGCAGCGCCCCGACATTGCCGATCGTCATCGTGATCACCGAGAGGCCCGCGATCAGTGGCATCCAGAGCGGCGCCGCAACGGCGAACCCGATGAGCAGCACGCGGATCAGCGCGGCAAAGCCGCCCGCCTTGGTCCCGGCCACCATAAAGGCCGTCACCGGGGTCGGCGACCCCTCGTAGACATCCGGGGTCCACTGGTGGAAGGGTGCCATCGCAATCTTGAACCCCAGGCCGACCAGGAGCAGGCCGAGACCGGCGATCAACATCAGATTCTGGCTGAGCTGGGTGCCCCCCTGGCTCTGGGAGAGCATCACCTGGCGCATCTCACTCAGGTTGGTCGTGCCCGTGGCGCCGTAGGTCAGTGCGATGCCGTAGAGCAAGAAACCCGTCGCGAACGCGCCGAGCAGGAAGTACTTCAGGCCCGACTCTTCCGAGTCCAGGTGCGGCCGGAGAAAGCTCGCCAGGATGTAGAGCGGGATGCTCAGTACCTCCAACCCGAGGAAGATGATGATGAGATCAAGGCCGGAGGCCATCAGCATCAGGCCTGAGGTGGCAAAGAGAATCAGCGCGTAGAACTCACCGCGGGCGATGGCACGCGCCGCCAGATAGCGCGGCGCCATCAACACGACGATCGCCGCGACCACCAGGAAGACGAAATTCATCTCCAGGGTGAAGAAATCCACCACCACCATGTTACTGAAGCCAAAGATCGGCTGGCGGTTGGCGCCACCAACCACCAGCGGCCACTGGCGAATGCCGAGGATCGTTGCCCCGACAATGCCGGCCAGGCTCAGCCAGGCGAGCCAATCCTTCTCATTCGGGATCAGCCGTGCGCCGAGGCGGTCCAGGGCGTTGCTCGCCAGCGCGGCATCGTTCTCCTGGTCGGGCAGGAAGAGGTCGGTCAGCAACACGACCATGGCCGTCACGACGATGATGGTCGCCTGGGCAATGGCGGGCCATTGAATAGATCCGATTTCAATCGTTGGCATAGCGTAATCCCGAATCAGCGCATCGCGGTCGTCACCGCGTTGACTCGCGACAGGGTCTGCTCGATGGCGGGTTGGGCCGGCCGCAGGAAGAGGTTGGGGGCGAGCCCCATCACCAGGATGAGAATCACCAGCGGCACCAGAACCGCGACTTCGCGCCGGTTGAGATCGTGGCCCTTGAGCGCCAGATTCTCGGGCTTCGTCACCGGACCGAAGAAGACCCGGCCGTACATCGGCAGCATGTAGACGGCGGCCAACACCACGCCGAAGGTGCCCAGAACCGCCCAGACCCAGACCGCCCGGGCGGCGCCCAGCAGGACCAGGAACTCGCCGATGAAGCCGCTCAAGCCGGGCAGGCCGATACTGGCGAACATGACGAACATGAAGAAGGCCGCAAAGACCGGCATCACCTTCCAGAGTCCGTCGAAGTCGGCGATCAACCGGGTGTGGCGGCGGTCGTAGATCATCCCGACTAATAAGAACAGTGCCCCGGTGCTGAACCCGTGGCTCAGCATCACGACCAGGCCACCACTCCAGCCCTGCGGGTTGAGCGCGAAGAGACCGAGCATCACAAAACCGAGGTGGCTCACCGAAGAGTAGGCCACCAGGCTCTTGATGTCACGCTGCGCATAGGCCACCCAGGCCCCGTAGAGGATGCCCACGATCGCCAGGCCGGCGATGATTGGGCCAATCTGGTGTGCCGCCTGCGGGAAGAGCGGGATGGCGAAGCGCATGAAGCCGTAGGTGCCCATCTTGAGCAGCACCCCGGCCAGGATCACCGACCCGGCCGTCGGCGCCTGGACGTGGGCGTCGGGCAGCCAGGTGTGGAAGGGGAAGAGCGGCACCTTGATCGCAAAGGCCACCGCGAAGGCCAGGAAGAGCAGGACCTGGGTTTGCGGGGGCACCTGGAGCGTCAACAGATCCTGGACGCTGAAGCTGAGCCGCCCGTTGCTCTGCGCGAAGAGCAGGAAGATCGCGATGAAGGCCACCAACATCAGGGCCGAGCCGGCCATGGTGTAGAGCACGAACTTGATCGTGGCGTAGATGCGATTGCGGCCGCCCCACATCCCAATCAAGAAGTACATCGGGATCAGGCTCGCTTCCCAAAAGACGAAAAAGAGGAACAGATCCATCGCGCTGAACACGCCGAGCATGGCCGTCGAGAGCAACAGCATGAGAGCATAATACTCTTTGATGCGCGTCGAGATGCTGCCCCACGAGAAGAGGATCGCCAGCATCGAGAGGAGCGAGGTCAACGGGATCAACCAGAGGCTGATTCCGTCGAGCCCGAGAAAATACTGGACCCCGAACTGCCGAATCCACTCAGACTGCTCCACGAACTGGAGCGCCGGCGACATCGGGTTAAAACCGGCCACCACCAGCAGCGACAGGAGAAAGTCGAGCGCGGCGAACGCGAAGGCCACCTGGCCGACCCGCGCGCTGCTCGCCCGCGGCAGCAGCGCGACCACGACTGCCCCGACCAGCGGCACGAAGATGATGAGCGAGAGAAGCGGGAACCCGGCTGGTAAATTCATCGTTCAGTCTCTCGAACCTGACTGCAAAGGTCGAGGTACGCCGCACTTCCAAAGTGCACCGTACCTTCGGAATCAACGCAACAGGAAGTAGGCGACGACCGCGACCGCGCCGAGAAGCATCGAGAGGGCGTAGTTGCGGGCATAGCCCGTCTGGGCACGGCTCAGAATCCGGCTGATCCCGCCGAAGAGCACTGCAACCCCATTGACGGCCCCATCGATCACCAGGCGGTCAATGAAGTCCGCGGAGAAGGCCGCCAACCGGTTGAACGGCCGCACGACGAGGCGATCGTACGCCTCGTCGATGTACCACTTGTGCAGTGAGCCGCGGTAGAGCGGTGCCAGCACCTCGGCCACTCGCTCCGGCGCGAGCGAGCGTTGGACGTACATCAGCCAGGCCAGCCCGATGCCCGCCAGCGCGATGACACTGCTCAGCAGCAGCGAAATCGCGGTGGGAATACCCGCGGCCGCCTCCGCGTGATGAACATCGGCGAAGACCGGCTCCAGCCAGCTGTGGATGAGACCATTCTCGAGCGGGAGACCGAAGGCCAGGCCGGCGAGCGCCGCGAACAGCGCCAGGACCCAGAGCGGTATCGTCATGACCGGCGGGCTCTCCTCGGCATGGGCGGCGGCCTCCGTCCGCGCCTCCCCTGCGAACACCAGGAAGAACTGCCGGAAGGCGTAGAACGCGGTCATGAACGCCGTGATCAGGCCGAGGATGTAAACCAGGGTGTAGCCGTTGTGCTGCGCCAGAGTCAGCAGCTCATCCTTGGAGAAGAAGCCCGAGGTCAGCGGGAAGCCCGCCAGGGCCAGCGCGCCGATCAAGAAGGTCCACCCGGTCGAGCGCGTCCGGCCCCAGAGACCGCCCATCAAGCGCATGTCCTGGACGTCGAAGTGGGCCGGCTCCTCCGCCTCGCCCGGCTCGCTGTCCGTCGCCTGATGCCCGTGAACGTGCTCGAGGCTGCGCTCCATCGCGTGCATCACCGAGCCGGCGCCCAGGAAGAGCAGGGCCTTGAAGAAAGCGTGGGTGAAGAAGTGGAACATCCCGGCCACGTAGGCGCCGGCCCCGACCCCAATGAACATGAAGCCAAGCTGCGAGACGGTGGAGTAGGCCAGCACCCGCTTGATGTCGGTCTGGGTCACTGCAATCGTAGCGGCAAAGAAGGCCGTCAACACACCGATCCAGGTGACCACGTCGCCCGCGGCCGACGCCTCGAAGATCGGGTGGGCGCGCGCCACCAGGTAGACCCCCGCCGTGACCATTGTTGCCGCGTGGATCAGCGCCGAGACGGGTGTGGGGCCGGCCATGGCGTCGGGGAGCCAAACGTAGAGCGGAATCTGGGCGCTCTTCCCGGTGCAGCCGACGAACAGCAGCAGACCGATGGCCAGCAGCGCCCCGGCGTTGACGGTCGCAACGCGTGGGAAGACCTCGGCAAAGGCCAGCGAGCCGAAGTTGATAAAGATCAGGAAGATCGCCAGCAGGACCGCAATGTCGCCGATGCGGTTGACGATGAAGGCTTTGCGGCCGGCCTCCTCATTCGCGTGGCCGGCCACTCCGCCCTCCTCATACCAGAAACCGATTAGCAGGTAGGAGCAGAGACCAACCAGTTCCCAGCCGACGAAGAGGACCAGAAAATTGGCGCCCATCACCAGGATGAGCATCGAGAAGATGAACAGATTGAGATAGACAAAGAAGCGCCGGATGTCACGGTCGTGGCCCATGTACCCGATCGAGTACATGTGGATCAGGAAGCCCACCCCGGTCACAACGATGATCATCAGCGCCGAGAGCGGGTCGATCAAGAAACTGGCGTCAACCGCAAAATCGCCGGCGCCGATCCACTGGTAGAGTGGGATCACCAGCGTGCGCTCTTCCCCGGCCACACCTGGCAGGCCGGCGATTCCGAGCAGCGCCAGAGCGGCTGCGAGCCCGACGAGCACCGTTGCCAGCCAGCCTACCGTCTTCTCGGATAGCCGGTGGCCGAAGAAGAGGTTGATGACCACACCCAGTAACGGCAAGAGTGGAATAAGGACCCAGAGCGTTGGCGTCATGAAACCTCGCAGGCGGCAGGGAGCAGGTGGCAGAGAGCAGAAGTCCTACGCGCGTCCAACGCTCTTCGCGGACACAGCGGAGAAGCACTCCTGCCCCGTGCGATGGATTACCTGCTACATGGTACGTGTTATCCGTTCAAGAGATGGGCATCGTCCACATCAGCCGAGCCAATGGTTCGGAAGAGGGTGACGATCAGGGCGAGGCCAACGGCGACTTCAGCCGCCGCGACCGTCATGACGAAGAAGACAAAGACCTGGCCGTCCATCGAATTGAGCGCCCGCGAGAGCGCCACGAAGGTGAGGTTGACCGAGTTGAGCATCAACTCGATGGACATGAAAATGATGATCGCGTTGCGTCGCAGCAACACACCCATCACGCCGATGCTGAACAGAATCGCCGCGAAGACCAGATAGTACGAAACGGGAATGCTCATGAGATTCTCTTGACTCCGCTGTAGAGACGCCCTGGCAGAGTGTCTCTACAGCGAGGTGGAAATCTCGCCGGCGGGCCGAGAGATCGTTGGGCTGGTGTGCCGCTTCGCCAGCGTGACCGCCCCGATCATGGCAATCAGAAGCAGCACCGAGGTCACCTCGAAGGGGAGCACGTACTTCGCAAAGAGCGTCTGGCCTACGAGTTGGGGGTTCCCCATCTGCGCCGCCTCGGGGCTGACGTTGCCGGCCACGCCACTCACTTTGGGTACGTTGACGGCCGTAATAAGGCCAACCACCAACAGCAGGCCCAACAGCAAGGCGAGTGGCCGCTGGCCCGGCAGGTGCTCCCAGAGTGGCGCGGGGTTCGGCCCCATCAACATCACCACGAACAGGAAGAGCACCATGATCGCACCGGCGTACACCACGACCTGGACGGCGGCCAGGAACGTCGCCTGGAGCGTGAGAAAAACCACAGCCACCGTCGCAAAGTTGACGACCATCAGTAAGACAGCGTACACCGCGTTGCGGGCGAAGATCATCGCCAGCGCCGTTGCCACGGCCACCAGGGCCAGGAATAAGAAGAAGATCAACTGGGCACTCATATCATTCGTTCGACCCCCATGGAATGCCTCGCGCCTTCACCTCGTCCGAGGTCTCTTCATCCGGTGCGATGTAGCTGGTAATCAGGCCACCGGGCGGGGTGACGTCTACGCGACCGGGGTGCTCGGTCGGGTTGGGCATGTACTGGGGCGGTGGCGCGTGCACGGGCTGCGGCGTGTCGGGCATGCCCGGCGGCGGCGGCACCAGCAACATATCCTTGGTGTAGATCATGGCGTCGCGGGTGTAGCTCGAGATCTCGTAGTTGTGCTCCAGCACGATCGCATCCACCGGGCAGGCCTCCTCACAGAAGCCACAGAAGATGCAGCGGATCATGTTGATCTCGTAGCGCCGCGCGTAGCGCTCACCCGGTGAGTAGCGCTCCTCGTCGGTATTCTCGGCCGGCTCGACGAAGATGGCATCGGCCGGGCACGCGGCCGAACAGAGCGAGCAGCCGATACAGCGCTCCAGCCCATTCGGGTGACGCTTCAGCTCATGCCGTCCTCGGAAGCGCTCGAAAACGGGCCGTTTCACCTCCGGGTACCCGACCGTCACGGGCTTCTTGAACCCGTACTTGAGAGTCGTCGCCAGGCCGGCTATCACTTTATCAATCATGATGAGACACTCTCCACAACTCTCGTCATTACTCGCCGCTGCGCCGGCGGGCCAAGGCGCGGAATGAGCAGCAGAGCAACGGCGAGTAGGGCTACGTTCGCCAGGAACAGCACCAGATCCTGGGACCACCGGGCGAGGCCGTACCGGTCTGTCGCGACCACGACCACAGCCGTCACAGCGAGATTCGCCAGGGCCAGGGGCAAGAGCACCTTCCACCCGATGGCCATCAGCCGGTCGTAGCGGAGACGCGGCAGGGTTGCCCGGACCCAGACGAAGCCGAACATGAAAAGCGCCAGCTTGACGAAGAAGTAGACGATCGCCAGGGGCCAGAACTGCTCGGCGAAAGGCCCGCGCCAGCCCCCCAGGAAGAGGGTTATCGCCACGGCGCTGATCGTGATCATCGACATATATTCGGCCATGTAGAAGAGGGCGAACTTCATCCCACTGTACTCGGTATGGAAGCCGGCAACCAACTCCTGTTCGGCCTCCGGCAGGTCGAAGGGGGCCCGCTTGGTCTCGGCGACCATCGTGACGGCGAAAAGGATGAACCCGACGAACTGCGGGATCACGAACCAGTGGCCGCCGGCCTGGGCGCTGAGGATGTCCACCAGACTGAGCGAGCCGGTCAGCAGCACCACCCCGATGACTGAGAGACCCAGGGCGAGCTCGTAGCTGACCATCTGAGCGGAAGCCCGCAAGCCACCCAGGAGCGAATATTTGTTGTTCGAGGCCCACCCGGCCAGCACGACACCATAGACGCCCAGCGACCCCAATCCCAAGAAGTAGAGCAGGGCGATATTGATATCAACCAGGTAGAGCGTAATCTCGCGCCCAAACAAGGTGATCGCCGGACCGACGGGCACGACGGCAAATGCCAGGAAGGCCGGCACGACGGCGATGATCGGCGCCAGCAGGTAGAGCAGGCGGTCGGCGCGCGTGGGGATGATGTCCTCTTTGAAGATCAGCTTGAGACCGTCCGCCAGCGGCTGTAAGAGTCCCTCTGGACCGGCCCGATTCGGCCCGATGCGGGACTGCAACCGGGCAATCACGCGACGCTCGAAGAGCGTCATGTAGGCAAAGCCCGTCAGCAAGAAGCCCATGATGATGACGATTTTAATCAGAACCTCAGCGATAAACCCTGCGGTCATCGTTGCAACGCCTTCCTTGCAGGCAGCAGGCGAGCAAGGAGCAACGTTACAACAGCGCCGTTGGCTCCCGGCTGCTTGCTCCTTGTCACACCTTCCTCACTTCGACCACCCGCTCCGCGACCACCGCGTTGAGATCGGCGCCGTCTACGTCGGCCGGAATCACGATAGTGCCGGGCACCAGATGGGGGTCCAGGCGCACGGGCAGTGTCACCCCCGCACCGTTGGTCCGTACGACCACCTGGTCGCTTTCGGTCACGCCAAGCGCGCCGGCATCGGTCGGGTTGAGGAGGGCGTAGGGCCGGGCCCGGCGCAAGTCCAATAGCTCACTGTGCGTGATCATCGTGCCCCGATCGTAGAGGCGGCGCGACGCAACCAGCCGCATCTGGCCCTTCGCCGCCACGGCCACCGCGTCGGGTGCGCTCCAGCGCAGCTCGAACTTCGGCTTCCTGGCCTGGGCCTCCACCTCCCACTGGTGGCCAAACCAGCTGTTCATCAAGCTGGTTCCAGTGTAGATGTGGTGCCCGCCGGCGGTGGATGTCCACGGCACGGGCTCGCCCTCGAGTTTCTCGTAGCTGAGACCCTTGTAGAGCTTGACCTGCTTGATCAGTTCGTTGGCGATGTCCTCAGCCGAGGCGTAGATCGCCCAATCGGCGTCGAAACGGTCGGCCAGTTGTGCAATGACCCACCAGTCGGGCCGGCTCTCACCGGGCGCCTGCAGACCCCCGGCGAGGCGCTGAACGCGCCGCTCCATGTTGGTGAAGCTGCCGTCACGCTCGGCGAAGCTCTGGGCCGGCAGGACAACGTGGGCCATCTGGGCTGTCCCGGTCAAAAAGAGATCTTGAACGACCAGGAAGTCGAGCCCCTGAAGCGTTGTGCGGCTCGCGGGATAGTCGCGGGCGGGATCGGCCCCCAGGATGTAGGCCGCCCGCAGGCCGGCCACCCCGTTCAACATCTGATCGATCGTGGCCCCGACCTCAGGCAGGGCCGCGTAGCCCGGACCAAAGTCGGGCAGGATGCCCATGTCATTCGCGCCCTGGCTGTTGTTGTGCGGCCAGAGCGCCACGAGGCCACTATTCTCCCTGCTGGCCTTGCCGGTCGCCGCCAGGATCGCCACCACCCCGTCCACCAGCGCCGGGGCATTGAGGCCCGCGCCGGCCAGCGCCTCTCGGCCAACCATCACGACGAGTTGAGTCGCCCTGGCAATCGTACCGGCCGCCGCCTGAACTTCATCGGCGGTCAGGCCCGCGTCCCTGGCCAGCTCCACCGGCACCGGCAGGGCCTGCACACCGGCGACGATCGCCTCGCTGCCGGCCAATCCCTTCTTGCCACCGAACGACTCGTCGATGGCACCCTCGGTGGCAAAGAGGCTCTTGAGTAAGGCTGCCACCACCTGCGCCTCGCTGCCAGGCTCGTAGCGCAGCACCTGGGTGGCCTCACCCATCTCTTTCGTCGTGCGGCTCTGGGCCACAATGAGCTGGGCGCCACTGCGCGCCGCCTTGCGCAGGCGCAGGTAGGCGACCGGCTGCTCTTCCTCGAGGTCGGCCCCCAGCAGGAGCACCACACTCTCCTTGCCCAGGGCGCCAAGGTTCGACCCGCCAGACAGGCCGACCCGCGCGACGGCGGCCTCGATGCCGGTCCCTACGGGCCACTGGACACGGTGGTCGAGGTTCGGGCTCCCCAGCACCTGCCGGAAGAATTTCTGAAAGAGGTAGAGGTCCTCGTTCGGCAAACGGTCGCCGGCGATGCCTCCGATGGCCCCCGCGCCGTGGCTGGCCGTGATCTCGGCCAGGCGGTCGGCGATGAGTGTCAGTGCCTCCTCCCAGCTGGCCCGGCGAAAGCTCCCATCCGCACCCTTGATGAGCGGTGTCTTGAGCCGATCGGCCGCGCCGACAAAGTGATGTCCAAAGCGCCCCTTGTCGCAAATCCATAGCTCGTTCACCCACTCATTGTGGCGCGGCATGATGCGCTTGATCTCATTGGCACGCGTACCGAGCACGATGTTGCATCCAACCGGGCAGTGGGGGCAAAGACTGGGCGTGTTGCGCAGCTCCCACGGGCGGGCCTTGAAGCGGAAGTCCTCGGTGGTCAAGGCGCCCACGGGACAAATGTCAGTCGTGTTTCCGCTGAAGTAACTGTCAAAGGGAGGATCGCTGTAGGTGACAATGTGCTGGCCGCGGTTGCGGTCGGCAAAATCCAGCACCGGGTCGTTGGCCACTTCCTCGCAGTAGCGGATGCAGCGAGCGCAGTAGATGCAGCGCTCCTGGTCGAGCCAGATCAGCTCGCCAAGCGGGATCGGCTTGGGAAAGTGGAACTTGTTACGCCTGTAAAAGCGGCTCAGATCTGGCCCATAGGCAAAGGTCAGGTCTTGCAGCGGGCACTCGCCGCCCTTGTCACACACCGGGCAGTCGAGCGGGTGGCTGGTGAGCAGGAACTCGAGCGTGCCGCGCCAGGCATCCGCGACCCGCTGATTCGCGGTGCGCACGTGCATCCCGTCAGTTACCGGCGTCGTGCAGGCGGTGATGAGCTTGGGCTGCCACTGGATGACCGGCTGGCCCTGCTCATCGAGGATCGGCTCGCCGGTGCTGCGGTCCTTGCCGGGCGCACCGATCTCGACCAGGCACATGCGGCACATGCCCACCGGCTCAAGCTTGGGGTGGTAGCAGAACACTGGAATCTCGACGCCGACCACCTTGGCCGCCTCGACCAGCATCACGCCTTTCGGCACCTGCGCGCTCTTTCCATCAACAACAATCGTCACCTGATCCGATTGAGCTGTTGCCATTACTTCCTACTTCCCAGAATCGCCCCCGATCGCACCTGCTGTTCGTCTGTGCGACGTCGGTTATCATTCGATGAGCCGGTTAGCGCTCGCACCCACCCCATGGATCGAACCGGGGTTCACTCTGCGCGCGCCGGACCCACCCGCCCCCACTCTCCTGACTCCAACGTCCACCACACGGACCAGAGAGATCCCGGGGGCGGGGCCACATGCCCCGCTCAATGTCCCGGCACTGCCACAGCCGCCCCCACCGCGGCACCGGCCCCGTCGACGGCGTGCGCCTCGAAATCGTCGCGGAAGTACTTGTACGCCCCCAGGACAACCATCTGGGCAGACTCGCCGAGCGGGCAGAAGCATTTGCCGGCCATCTGCTCGCTCACCATCTTCAGCAGCTCGACGTCCCCGCGCCGCGCCCGGGCGGTCATCATCCGCTCGAGAATGTTGCGCTGCCACCAGGTGCCCTCGCGACAGGGACTGCACTTGCCACACGACTCGTGTTGGTAGAAATGGATCATCTTCGATGCGACCGCGGCCAGATCCGTCTGGTCGTCCATCACGATGACCCCGCCGGAGCCGCCCATCGAGCCGGCCGCCATCAGGTCGTCAAAGTTGAGCCTGACGTCCAGGTGCTGCTCGGTGAGCACAGGGGCCGAGACACCGCCCGGGATGAACGCCTTGAGCCTACGTCCCTTCCAGATGCCACCGCAGACATCGTAGATCAACTCGCGAGCGGTGATGTTCATCGGCAGCTCGTAGTTGCCCGGGCGGACGACGTGGCCGCTCACGGAGTAGCAGCGCGTGCCGGGAGAGCGCTCGGTGCCCCACTGCTTGAACCACTGAGGCCCGTTGGTCACAATGAGGGGCAGGTTCGTGAGGGTCTCGACATTGTTGATGATCGTGGGCTTGCCCCAGAGCCCCTCGACGGCCGGGAACGGCGGCTTGAGTCGCGGCTGCCCCAGGTAGCCCTCGAGCGAGTTGAGCTGGGCGGTCTCCTCGCCGCAGATGTAAGCACTCGCCTCCGGATGGAGGTAGATATCGAGCCTGAAGTCGGTACCGCCAATGTTCTTCCCCAGCCAACCGTGGGCGTAGGCATCACGGATGGCCCGCTCGAGTTGGGTTGTACCAAAGGTAAACTCGCCGCGATGATAGATATAAGCCTGGTGGCAGCCGATGGCGTAGCTCGCAAGGATGATCCCCTCGATGAGCTGTTGGGGATTGTTTTCGATGATCTCACGATCTTTGAATGTGCCGGGCTCGCCCTCTGCGGAGTTGACGTCGAGGTACCGCGGGAAGATGCCCTTGGGTAGGAACCCCCACTTGACGCCGGTCGGAAATCCCGCACCACCACGCCCGCGCAACCCCGAGGCCTTGACCAGGTCTATGACCTGTTCGGGCGCCATCGTCAGAGCCTGCTTCAACCCTTCATATCCACCGGCTTTGGAGGCGTACACGTCGTATTGATCAATCTTGGGAATGAACCGGTGGCGGTACACATTGTAGACTTGCTCAGCCATACCTGCCTGCTCTCTCTCGAGTCAGTGATCGACGCCTGTTCGGTGCACCGGCGTAGACACCGTCTGGCCTGCAAACCTGGCGTTCATAGTGGGTGTACTGCGCGGGGCCGGCGAGGGCCCAACCCTCGCCCACGGGCGACTTTGTGTCCTGCGCATCCTCCTCGATCGACACCTGCCACTGCTACGCTTCGCGTGGTTGAAAGCGCAGGCCAGGACCGTTCGGAGGCAGACCGTGCAGACGCACCTGGGCAATGATCACGTCGAGCGTCTCTTCCGTCAGATTCTCGAAATATTGCCGGTTGATCTGCATCACCGGCGCGGTCCCACAGGATGCCAGGCAGACGGCGGCCTCAACTGTGAAGAGGCCGTCCTCCGTAGTCCCCGGGACCTGTGAGAGCCCAAGCTTCTGCAACAGCGTCGCGAAGAGCTGCTCGGCTCCGACGAGCGCACAGGGCATGTCGGTGCAGAAGCGGATCACAAACTTGCCGACCGGCTCGTGGTAGAAGAGCGAGTAGAAGTCGCTGACCGCGTAGACGTCGGTCGGGTCGAGCTCGAGAATGCCGGCGACCTCCTCGAGGGCCTCGCGTGGGAGCCAGCCGCCGTACTCATCCTGCGCCAGGTAGAGCAGAGGCAGAAGCGCCGCGCGCTTCTCCGGGTAGCGGCTCACGATTGCCTGAATCTCGTCGCGATGTTTCTCAATCAGCACAGAAAACTCCACCGTTTGTTCCGAGTTTCGCTCTTCGGGGCGGAGGTGCGACGCGCTTCGGAACGTGCGTCGCACCTGATCCGCGCACGCGACTCCAACGTGAGCGACGAGTTGTGAGTTCTGAGTTTAGAGCCTTGAACGGTGTAGGCCTGTCACCCACCCTCCCCGGCGCCCGGCACTGCGTTACCTGTCCACCTCGCCCAGCACCGGGTCGGCGCTCGCGATGATGGCGATCAAGTCTGCGACCAGACCACCCTCCGCCATCGGGCCGACGGCCTGCAGATTGGCGAAGCTCGGGGCGCGCATGTGCACCCGGCAAGGCGTGGAGGAGCCGTCGGAGACGATGTAGAAGCCCATCTCGCCGCGCGGCGACTCGAGCGCCGCGTACGCCTCGCCGGGGGGCACGCGGAAGCCCTCGGTCCAGAGCTTGAAGTGATGGATCAACGCCTCCATCGAAAGATAGATCTCCTCCTTGGGAGGCGGCGCGATCTTGTGATTGTCAACGCGGAACGGACCGTCAGGCAGCTTCCGCAGCGCCTGCCCAACGATCTTCAGACTCTCGCGCATCTCTGCCATGCGGACGACGTAGCGATCGTAGACATCGCCATTGGAACCGACAGGGATCTCGAAATCCAACTCTGGGTAGACGGAGTACGGCATCGTCTTGCGCAAGTCCCAGGCGAGGCCGGTTGACCGCAGGATGGGACCGGTGACACTCAAGCTCAAGGCTGTCGCCGTATCAATCATCCCGACTGCTTGGGTGCGTTCTATCCAGACCGGATTCTCCGTGAGCAAACGCTCGTAATCATCAAAGCGCTCAGGGAAGAGATCGAGGATCTGCTCGACCGCTTCCGCGAATCCCGGCGGGACATCGTAGGCCACACCGCCTGGCCGGAACCAACTGGCCATCATCCGGGCCCCCGAGATCATCTCGTAGACGTCGAGGATCATCTCGCGCTCGCGGAACGTGTACAGGAAGAGGCTCGAGGCTCCGATGTCGAGGGCGTGGGTCCCCAACCACACCAGGTGGCTGTTGATGCGAGTGAGTTCGCCCATGATCACGCGCAAGTACTCGGCCCGTCGCGGCGGTGTGATCTCCAAAAGCTTCTCGACGGCCATTACGTAGCACCACGTGTTTATCATGGGCGAAAGGTAGTCGATCCGTGGCGTCAACGTGGTGCCCTGCTCATACTTCTTGGCTTCGAAAGTCTTCTCGATGCCGGTATGGAGATAGCCGATATCGGGCTCGACCCGAATCACGCGCTCGCCATCAAGCTCCACCAGAAGGCGCAACACGCCGTGGGTACTCGGGTGTTGGGGCCCCATGTTCAACACCAGGCGGCCGCCCTCTTCACCCTCGTGCCACGTCGGCATGAGCGACTCACCGAGGAGCATCGCCCGGTGGCTCCTCTCAAGCTCGTGCTCGTGCTCGTGAACCGCCCGAGGCTCATCGCGGCCCAGGATCCAGTTGGTGACGCTCTGTACAACTCCCATGACGCCTCTTTCCGCAGCCGTCAGGAGGGGTCAGGGCCCTGCGCCCCCCTGACGGCTGGCTCCTACCCCTCGGCGAAAGGCTTGCGACTGTGAATTTCCCTTACGTTGTGCGTGAACGCGACCGGCTCGTAGACCAGCGGGTAGTCCTTGCGCAGCGGGTGGCCCTCCCACTCTTCGGGCATCAAGATCCGCCTGAGATTGGGGTGGCCCTCGAATTCGATCCCGAACAAGTCGTAGACTTCACGCTCGTAGAAATTCGCGCCCGGCCAGACGCCGGTCACGCTGGGGAGCCGGCCCTTTTTGCTGCTGACACCTGCCCGCAGGCGAATCAACTCCCCATGTACGAGGGAGCGCACGTGGTAGATCACGTAGAACCGCGGCTCACCGGCCGCGCAATCTTGGGCCGTGAGATCGGAGAGGAGTACGAAGGCACGCTCGTCGCGTAGCCACCGGCAAACCTCCACAATCTTCCGGGTGTCGACGGTGACGGCGACCTCGCCCAACCGAGTATTGACGTCCAGGATGGCATCACCGAGTGCAGCCTTGAGCGCATCCGCAGTGGTCAGGGCAGTTGCAGTCTGGGTGCCGGGTATCCCGGCTGCGGCGTCGCCCGCGCTCGCCACAGATCCGGCAGATTCGTTGGCCATGAGCACATCCTTTCGCATCGCCACTCATCAATAGGCGCCGCAGAGGCGGAATCACCATAGGCGGCGCCTAACAAGTGTCGGTTACTGGCATCTATCGAGTGAGGTGGAGCGACGGTGCTACCCGGTCAACCGCGGTTGGACCTATCCGAAGGGCCGCTGACGATGCGTCGCTCACCAATATGGAACACCTGGCCCTGGCGCTCGGCCTCAATCTTCCTCTGGAGTTGGATGATGCCGTCCATCAAGGCCTCTGGCCGCGGAGGGCATCCGGCCACGTAGACATCCACAGGCACGATCTCATCGACACCCTGCACAACTGCATAATTATTGAAGACCCCCGAGCAGGAAGCGCAGTCACCCATTGCGATCACCCACTTCGGCTCAGGCATCTGGTCGTAGAGCCGGCGCAGCACCGGCGCCATCTTGCGGCTCACGCGACCAGCTACGATCATCAGGTCGGACTGGCGCGGGGAGGCACGCATCAATTCCATGCCGAAACGCGACATGTCGTAGCGTGAGGCCTGGGCGGACATCATCTCGATCGCGCAGCAGGCCAGACCGAAGAGCATCGGCCAGATAGAATTGCCGCGGGCCCAGCCCACCGCTTTGTCAAGCGTCGTGAGGGCGACGCCGGGGGCTCCGTTTTTCGTGGTATCGAGCACCGTCGGTTCGGGACGGTCCGTCAGTCCCATTCGAGGGCTCCTTTCATCCAAATGTAGTAGTAACCAACGACCAATATCAGCAAGAAGACTGCCATCTCTCCAAGCGCGAACAGGCCCACGCGACGAAAGATGAGCGCCCATGGGAACAGGAAGATTACTTCGATGTCGAAGACGATGAAGAGCGTCGCTGTCAGGTAGAATCGAATCGGCAGCCGCTGCATCGCATTGCCGATCGGTTGCATGCCCGACTCGTAGGGTGCCAACTTGCGCGCCGTCGGCCGGTCGGGGCCGAAGACCTCACCGATGATGATGACTAGTATCGCCAACCCGGTGGCAAGCACCAGGAAAATGCCAAGTGCAACGTATGGAAACATAAGCCTATCCAGGGAGATTGGAGATGAACGCCACTTCCCAGGCAGAAGACACCGCCAGGGCCCTCAACCTCTCCTCATCCTGTCTCTCGTCTCTACCTCTACCGCTCGACCGCGGCTTTCTTAGCTTCAGCCTCAGCCCTGGCGGCCTCCTCAGCTTCCCAGATCGTCGGATGCGTCTCAGCATAGTACCTGGTGCTGACGAGGAGTTCCTGCATATCGTACACCCAGGACTCGTGACGCTCGTAGCTGGAGAGCTCGAAGTCGTGGTTCATCTTGATCGCGTCAAATGGGCAGTATTCAGCACAGAAGCCGCACTGCATGCAGATCGACGTGTCGATGTAAAACTCCGCGCATTGCGGGATCGTCTTTCCCGCACTGTCCTTCGCCTGCACGATCCAGATACACTGCGGCGGACAGACCTTCGCGCAGATACCGCAGGACGTGCAGAGGATATCGCCCGTGTCCTCTTCATAAATCAGCATGGGGTTGAAGCGGAAGCGCTCGGCCACGGGCTGTTTGACGTCGGGGTACTGGACCGTCAGGTAGCCCTTGGTATCATGGGAGTAGCCTCCCATCAGGGCGCCCGCCGGCGTCCACCCCCGCCGCGTGATCGTCTTGAGATCATCCCTGTAGGTTGCCAGGTAATGCGACAGCGTCACGAACATTCCTTTCACAACGCCCCAACCAAACATTAGCGGTCCACCTCCCCCATAACGATGTCAATCGAGCCCAGGATGCCGACCGCATCGGCGACCTTGTAGCCGCGAGTCATCTCCGGGAGCGGCGTCAGGTTGATGAAACAAGAACTCCGCACGTGATAGCGGTAGGGGTTGGAGCTACCGTCCGATACCACATAGAAGCCCAACTCGCCGCGCGGGTTCTCGACTCGTCCATAGGCTTCTCCGGCGGGGACCCGGACGCTCCACCGCTTGCTCCCGGCCAGAACCTCGCCGGCGGGGATGTCACGCAGGGCTTGCTCCAGGATCCGGATGCTCTGGCGAATCTCCAGGATACGAATGTAGTAGCGGTCAAAGATATCGCCGCCGTAGAGCACTGGGATGTCGAAGTCGAAGCGTGGGTAGATCCCGTAGGGGTCCTTCTTGCGAATGTCGTAGTTGACCCCCGAGGCGCGCAGCATGTGGCCCGAGGCGCTGTAGTTGATGGCCAGGTCGCGCGGCAGGACGCCGATGCTTTTCGTGCGAGCCTGGATGATCTCGTTGCCGGTCAGGTAGTTGTCGATCTCATCGACCGCGCCCGGCAGACGATTGTGGACCAGGTCTCTGGCCTTCTCGAGGAACCCCTCAGGTAAATCGTAGGCCACGCCGCCGAAGCGAAAGTAATTCACCATCAGGCGCGCGCCTGCGACCATCTCGAAGAGGTCCAGGATCATCTCGCGCTCCTCGATGGCATAGAGTGAGGGCGTGAAGAAGGCCCCTAAGTCGTTGAGCAGAAAGCCGATGCTCCAGAAGTGGCTCTGGATGCGGTTCAACTCCGCCATGATCACCCGGATGTACTCAGCGCGCTCGGGGACCTCGACGCCCAAGAGTTTCTCGACGGTGCGCGCGTAGCCCCAGTTGTTGCCCATCTGTGCAAGGTAGTCCAGGCGGTCGGTGAAGGGCATGTTCATGAGCCAGGCGTTGCGCTCGCCAATCTTCTCGTGATTGCGGTGCATGTACCCAAAGACTGGCTCGATGTCCACGACCGTCTCGCCGTCGAGGAGACAGCGGAGTTGGAAGACCCCGTGGGTGGAGGGGTGCTGCGGGCCGATATTGACCATAATGCGATCAGTTTTGATGTCGCCCAGGTTCCGGAGGTCATCCGGCTGGAGAACGATCGTTCCCCGAGTCGGCGCCGTCCAACTCTTCTGATCGAAATCTTGGGGATACTTGACGTTCTTGCCCCAGATAACCCGGTCCTCAGCCGCCACGTGATGGCCGTCGGGCCAGCGGCTGTCAAAGGGCTTATGCTCCTGCTCGTAGTAGGCTTCCTTCCAGTCCTTGCGCAGCGGGAAGCCCTCAAAGCCCTCCCAGAGCAGGATGCGCTTGAGATTGGGGTGGCCCGCAAAGCGGATCCCCATCATGTCGTAGACTTCGCGCTCCTGGAAATCGGCCCCCTTGTAGACCGAGACCAGGCTGGGCACGACGGGGTCATCCTTGCCGGTCGAGCACTTGATGTAGACGTGCCCGCCGCCCTGCTCCAGGTTGTAGAGGTGATAGACGACCTCGAACCGCTCCTCGTAGTCCACACTGCTCAGGTTGGCCAGGTAGTCGTAACCGAGCTCATCGTGGAGTGTGCGGACGACGTCGAGAAGGTTGCGAGGCTCGACGACCAGGGCGTTCTCTTGCGCCTTAAACGCCTCCCGGCCGAGCCGCTTTTCCAGTTCGGCGGCCGCTGTGCTCGTGATCCCGATCTCTTCCTGCGGAATGACAGCCGATTTGGCCCTGGTGTGCTTGCCGGGCTTGGGAGGGGGCGGCTCGGCCTGCTCATCGAGGCGCTGCTCGATCATCGGAATCTGGCGCGGGTCGATGATATCCGGTCCGAGGACCGGAACCGGGAAGGCCTCCATCGCCCCACGGCGATACCACGGCACGTCAGAGAGTGCCTGGCCCTCAATTTTGGCTTGCAAGGTCATCAAGCCCTGTAACAAGGCTTGCGGGGTGGGCGGGCAACCGGGGACGTAGACATCCACCGGAACGTACTTATCGATGCCACTGACGACGTTGTAGCCTTCCTTGAACGGTCCACCACCGGTCGCGCAAGCGCCCATGGAGATAACGTATTTGGGCTCCGGCATCTGGTTATAGAGGCGCACGATCTGCGGGACCATCTTCTTGGTCACGGTGCCGGAGACGATCATGACATCCGCCTGGCGCGGTGAGGGGCGGAACAGTCCGGCGCCAAACCGGTCCTGGTCGTAGCGCGACGCGGCGGTCGAGATCATCTCGATGGCACAGCACGCCAGGCCGAAGCCGAGCGGCCAGAGGGACCACTTGCGACCCCAGTTGTAAACGTCTTCAACTCCCTCGATCAGCTTGTTCCACGTCGTTACCTTGACAACATCTTCCAGTGCTGACTCGTAACTGGGAATAACGGCGCGGACCGCCTCATTTGCCATTAGGAACCTTCCTGCCCGATTCAGCTCGGGCCGGCGCGACACCGGCCCGAGCCCGTCTCTGAACATTGTGCGGGCGCGACTGGCCGCCCGGATGCACCGGAGAGGCGCGCCCTCCGACTACTTCTTGGTCACAGTCATCAGATACTGCACCAGCGCGTTGACCTGGTCCCCGCTGAGCGAGGAGAAGGGCGGCATGATGTTCTGGTAGCCCGAAACGACGTAGGCCGCCGGATTGACGATGCTCTCGTGGATGTATTCCTCGGGCGTCTTGGCCGTGCCGGTATAGCTCGGATCGTTGATCCGCTCGGCGGCGGTCTGGGCCAGGCCCTCATGCGTCGGACCAACGGCGCCCGTTGCCCCCGCATCGGCCAGGGTATGGCAGCCGCCACACCCCTGCGATTGGTAGAGTTGCTTGCCCAGCGCAACCGGATCCGTGGTTCCACCGGCCGCTGCAGGCGTAGGCGTCGCCGCCGCGAGTGCCTCCTCGCCACCCCCCGTGTAGTTCATCAGGAAGAGAGTGATGTCCTCAATTTGATCATCACGGAGCGGGCCGCCGTACTGCTGCCCCCAGAAGGGCATCGCCATGGCGCCACTCGGTTTTTGGCCGACATACTGGTCTGGGCGCGTCGAGACCAGGCGCCCGCCCTCAATTGTGTGCTTGATGTAGTCGTGGACCGAACCCGCCCAGCCAGTCTCCTTCGCGCGCTGCTCGAGGAGCGT
This sequence comes from Chloroflexota bacterium, assembly GCA_003520455.1. Next base: position 22,547 of record DOUV01000938.1, read on the forward strand.
CACGCTGTTGAGCGGTGGACAGAGACCCGGAATGCCCTGCGCCTTCTCGCCGTGGCAGGGCGAGCAGTTGCGCCCAAACAGTTCCGCGCCCTCCTGAATCTTAAAGGCCAGCTGAGAAACCTCGGTCTGCTCCAGGCGAGTCTCCTCGGTCACGCCAATCCAGGCAACTGTGGCGAGCGTTAGAACCATGAGAATCACACCGAGGGTAATCTGTAATCGCAACATGTGATGCTCCGAACCTCATTTACTCGCCACGGCTGGCGTCTTTATGCAGATAAACTGCCTTGGAATACTGATCTACCACCGGGTTCCCGTCGGCACCGGTGACGATCTGCCCGTTCTCAACCTTGTTCCACCTGATCGTCATCAGAACACGGCGCATAGTGGGTTGCCACTGCTCGACGTTCCAGTCGCCCTTCATGTTGGCGACCCCCGGGGTTTGTTCGCCGGCCTCCCGCACACGAGCCTGGAATTGAGCGAACAGCCGGTCGAACTCCGCCGGGCTCGGTGGCAGTGTCCAACTATCGGTCTCAAACGTACCGACCTGCACACCCTCATACCCCAACTCGCGAAGTGGTCCCAAACCTTCCTGCGGCGCAATGTCCTGCAAGATCCGCGGCGCGGGCGGCGTCACGATCCCCCAATGCGGGGTGCCCATGTAACTCAGGATGACGAGGGCCATGACCGAGAGAATCCCCATTGCGATTGCGACCTTGCGGTTCTTCCCCAAACGACTTGGATTGCGGTCAATGTACGGCACCGCGAAGAGTAGCGCGAAGATCAAGGTGGGCAGAATAACGCCCATGATCGTGGGATCGCCTAACTTGAGCATCCCCTGAATCCAGAGGAAATACCAGGGTGCTTCGGTGTCCAGCGGCGTCACGAAGGGATCGGCGTGATGCTCGAGAGGCGCATGGAACCAGGTGACGACCGACAGAATCATGACGGCGGTCACCAGCACCGTGAGGAAGAGCTCGTGAGTCATCAGATCGGGGATGAGATCGACCCGCTCCTTGGCAAACTTGCGCTTGTCCTCATCCATCTCGCCCTCGTCGATCACCGCCGGGAGCGAAATCGAGTGCTCGCGCGAGACCTTATAGTAATGGATGCTGATAAAGAGGATCGCCAGGAGCGGCACGAAGAGAACGTGGAGCAGGTAGAAGCGTAAGAGGCCACCGGCACCAATGTCAGGCGCACCGCGCAGGAGGAGGTTGGCCTCCCTCCCACCAACCGGCGCCTTGTCAGCCATCGAGGTCCCAATCGTCACGGCCCAATAGGCAAGTTGGTCCCACGGCAAGAGGTACCCTGAGAAGCTCAACAGGAGCGTCGACAGGAGCAGAACAACGCCGGTTAACCAGGTAAACTGCCGCGGATGTTTGTAGGCGCCGGTCAGGTAGACCCGTAACATATGGAGCGCGACCGCGATGACCATCATCTCGGCCCCTAGACGGTGAAGATCGCGCATGAACCGCCCAAAGGGGACGTTACTCAGAATATTGAGCATGTCACCGTAGGCTCTACCTGGTGTGGGCGCATAAAAGATCATCAGGATCACGCCCGTGATCACCTCGATGAAGAAGGTGAAGGCACTGAGCCAGCCCAGACGAAAGGTGTGGGTGAACCAGGTAGAACCCCGCTGATAGTAGCGTGGGCGGATGTGAAAGAGGAAGGACTTGGTAAAGAGTTTGTAGCGTGGATTGGGTTTCTCGGTGGGCGGGTCCCCCCGGAAAATGGCACGCAGCTCCTCGACGCTCAAGCCACCTGTCACCGCACGGGTGGTCTCATCGACCTTGCCGCGCGCCTGCGCCTCCCAATCGCGGTGTAATAGTTCCTGGAGCTTGCGTTGCGCCTCACCGGGTAGCGCGCGCAGGTCACCAAAACTTGCCATCGCCTATCTCCCCTATACTGTCGTTGTAGGCCACCAGTCGCTCACACCTCGTGCCAGACGACTGAGGCAACCTGTTCCGCACTGCTATCTTCGCGTTGCACGATCAATGCGGCTTGCCGCGAATCAAATTCCCCGTATCAACAACCACGGTCTGGTCGCCCGATGCCGGGACGGGGCCACCAGTGGCGTTATCGGTCTGAGTGACGACATTGCCGGCCGCGTCCAAGACCTCGACCACGAAGCGATCCAGGCTGCGGGGCGCTGGTCCTTGGATGAAGGTGCCATTGCGCTGGAATTGTGAACCATGACATGGGCAGATAAAACGAGTTTGGGAGTCCTGCCAGTTAAAGATGCATCCGAGATGTGTGCAGACCTTGTAGAGGGCCAGCACACCCTCCTCGGTGCGCACCAACCAGAACTTACCCTCGTTAAACGCCTTCGGTGGCGCCGATGTGTCTGGGAGGCTTGAGACCGGGCCAAGATTAAACTTGCCGCCGAACTCACCGGCCTTGAAACGCGGCATCGCGAAGAGGTAACTGACGCCCCCCATCTCTGCTAAAAACACGCCAACCGAGCCAAGCCATACGTAATTGAGCAACTCACGACGTGTTAGTGGCTTGACCGCTGGCTCTTGCGTCGCGACCGCTCCCCTGGCGACGCGTGCTCGTGCCTCAGCCATCAAGTCCTCCTTCGAGCCATGACGTCCAGCATGCTATTCTGTGACAAAAGGTACAAGCTTCATTATAACCGAATCCGCCCCATCTTTCAAAGCCCGGCCTTCCTCGTTGAGTCATAGGTAATCCGCCTCTCCTTCTCCTTCCTGGTTTTTCCAGGACCGCTGGCCGCCCTGCTGCAACCAGCGACCGCTTCCCACCGATGTTACCCAGATGCACGGCGCTCATCAAATGGGATGTACTGTTTGTCAACCGGCCCGACATACTCGGCTCGCGGTCGGATGAGCCGGTTGTCGGCATACTGCTCCATGAGATGGGCGGTCCAGCCTGCGATGCGACTCATCGCGAAGAGCGGCGTGAACATGTCGGTCGGGAGCCCAAGACTTCCGAGCAGGGGAGCCGTGTAGAAATCCACATTGGTGTAGAGCCCCTTGCCCTGAAGGCGTTTCACCGCAGCATCCTCGACCGCCTTCGAAAGTTCATACCACCTGGCCTCGCCACGCTCCTGAGCCACCTGTTTGACCATCTCTCGGAGGATGTTCGCCCGTGGATCAAAGGTCTTGTACACCCGGTGGCCGACTCCCATGATGCGCTGATTGGCGGCCAGAGCGTTCTCCACCCACTGATCAGCCAGTTCGGGCCTCTCCACGGCTTCCAGCATGTGCATCACCCGCGGTGGTGCGCCTCCATGGCTTGGTCCCTTCAGGGCACCAATCGCGCCTGTAATTGCTGAGTAGACATCGGCCAGCGTCCCGGCAATCACGCGGGCGGCAAACGTCGAGGCATTCATACCGTGCTCGGCCAGCAGAACCAGGTAACTGTTGAGGCCACGAGCCGACTGTTCCCCGGGACTCTCGCCGCTCAACATGTAGAGGAAGTGCGCCGCATGTCCCAGGTCCAACCGTGGGGCCACTGGTTCCTGCCCATGGCGGAGGCGGTAATAGGCTGCCAGAATCGTGGGGATCTTGGCAGTGAGACTGGCGGCGATGCGGCGGACATTCTCCGGCGACAACTGGTCGGGATTCTCGTCATAGAAGGCGAGAGCTGAGATAGCCGTGCGCAGCACTGCCATCGGATCTGCCGTTCGTGGGAAGTCCCGCAGGATGGTGAGCATCGGCTCAGGCAAGGAGCGCTGGGCGGCAAGCTCACGGCTGAACGTATCGAGTTGGGCACGGGTCGGCAGCCTGCTATACCACAAGAGGTAGACGACTTCCTCGTAGGGCGCGTGGTTCTCGGCAAACTCCTGAATCGGAATTCCGACGTATGCGAGTTTGCCCTCCTGCCCGTTGATGGCGCTTTTGCTGGTTTGCGCAACCACCACACCTTCGAGACCCTTACTGGCACTCGCCTGGTCGCTCATCCATGGCATCCTTTCCTACCTGATCATTCATAGCTTGAACCGGGCAGGCGCAGTCTCAGGGTCAGAGGATCAGCGGGATTGTGACGATTCTAACATAGAGGCCGCTCTCCGACAATTCGAGAATGGCATGCCCCCAACACCCACCGTCACGCTGGCATCGGCGCCGCGGCCGCCCTGATGATGGCGTAGAGTGCCCGGTTGACGGGCACCGGGAGAGCGTGACGGGCAGCCAATCGAACGACAGCACCGTTGAGCGCCTCCAACTCGAGTGGCCGGCCCTGCTCCAGATCGAGCAACAGTGAGGCTTTGACATCTGGCGCGAAGGCCTCCACCGTGCGCATCGCCTGCTCGACCGCATCGGCTGGGAGCGCAACCTCCTCAAGCGCAGCCACCGCAGTAACCTCCGCCATCGCTTCCCGCAGCAAGACACGCGCCTCGACGGTCGCTCGGATCGCTCCGATGGGCCGGCGGCTGGCTGCCGTCAGGCCGGCCAGGCCGCAAATGAAGAGAAACTTCTGCCACATCGCGGCGCGCACGGCGGCGCTGAGTTCCGCGTCAATGCCCGCAGCCTGGAGACAGGTCAGCAGCGCCTCAGCTCGGCGGCTCCGGCGACCGTCGAGTTCGCCAAAGATGAGCCGCGCCAGCGTACTGGGATTGCTAATCGTGCCCGGCGCATCGATCGCAGCCGAGATGTACGCCAATCCGCCCATGACGTGACCCTCGCCATAGAGAGCCTTGAGCATCTCGGGCGTCTCGACTCCATTCTGGAGCGGCAGAATGGCGGTCGACGTCCCGACAAGCGGCGCCAACAGGGGCGCCGCCTCTGCCACATGGTAGGTCTTCACACAAAAGAGAACCGCCTCCACCGGGCCGACCTCGGCCGGGTCATCCGTGGCCACAATCGGTGCGACCGAGAAATCCCCGTTCGCACTTTTCACGGTCAGCCCTTTCTCCCGCAGCGCCGCGAGATGGGCCCCTCGAGCAATAAACGCCACCTCCCCGGCCCCCCCCGCCACCAGCCGGCCACCAAAGTAGCCACCAACCCCGCCGACTCCGAAGACCGCGATTCTCATGCTCCCCCCTGCCCGACTGACCTTTCCTCCGGGGTCCTGCACCCGCCCCCGCCAGGACCGGAGCGACCGGGCACCCAGGCTCAG
>DOUV01001101.1 GCA_003520455.1 Chloroflexota bacterium
CGTGCCAGCGCCGGCGGAAACTGGCCGCCGCAAGGGCCGCGCCGGGCGTCAGCAGGCCAGCTCCCACCTCCTCGCGCAGTTCCTCCATGATCAAGCGACTTTCGGTCCGAGCCGCAAAGAGCGCAACGACGCCTACGGCGAGGACCCCCAGCCAGTCGGCGAGCAGGCTGATCAGGCAGGCCGCCGTGCCGGTCGCAACAAAGGCGTTGTGGGTGGCGTGCAATACGATTGCCCCGCCCAGGCCGAGAAAGGGTGCCGCTAACCGCTTCGGCCGCGAGAGCGCATACCGGCTATAGCCCAGTGCAGCACCGGTGACGGCCGTGAAGAGAGCATGATTGAGACCGAAGATCACCGCGCGCAAGAAGACGACGAGCCCCCACCCGCTCCAACCATTTTCGAAGAAAGCGCCCAGGAAGTAGAAAATGTTCTCGGTCATCGCGAAACCAAAGCCGACCAGGGCACCATAGAGAAGCCCGTCCAGCACGCCGTCGAACTCGCGACGATAGAAGAGGAAGATCGCTGCGAGCGGAAGCGCCTTGACACACTCCTCGATGGCCGGCGCCAGGAGCGCCGCTCCAATGAAATCGGCCCCTTCGGGGGTCACCAGCACACGGATGGGGAGATCGAAGAGCAGCTCAAGGACCAGCGCAAGGACGATTGCAGGGATGGCCCCCCAGATGAACGTGATTGCGAGCAACCAGAATGGCTCGCGCTCGTAGCGATCGAACCACCACACAACGGCCACATAGACGACAGTTGGAATCAGTGCGGCCTGCAAGGAGAGAAACAGCGCGGCTACCGTGGCCATTCTCGCCGCCCCCGCAGCTTCCTGGCAATCTTCGCGTAGGCGCTATTGAGGCGCACCCACGGCAAGCTCATTCGCCCGGCGATCCGCGCCTGTTTCAAGCTCTCGAGAAAGCACTCAGGCCCATCGAAGGGGGCGAGTTCGACGAAGGCCTGGCCGATTTCGCACGCCGCGTGGGCATCGCTCCCGGCCGTGACGAGCTTCCCGTGTTGGCGCGCCACTTGAGCGGCCAGCTGGTTGTCGGCCGTGAACGTGCAGCGCGCGTTGAGCACTTCAAGCGCGTCCACTCGATCGATGGCGCGCAGCAGCTCGGTCATGCCGAGCGCCGAGGCACGCCGCACCCGGTCCACCGGATGGGGCACCGAGATCACCCCGCCCTGCACGCGGATCCGGTCGATGGTCTCATCGAGGGAAAGACCCCGCGGGATCTCCTCGCATAAGAAGTAGCCGATGACCTCACCGGCCGCCGTGCGCACCTCCTCGGCGACGATCACCGGAAAGGGCGCGCGTTCGGCCAGATCAAGCGCCCCGCGGATGGTGTTGTGATCGGTGACGGCGATGCCGTCGAGCCCTCGGCGTTGCACCGCCGCGATCACCGCCTCGTAGCTCGTGAGCGAATCCGGCGAGCGGAACGTGTGCAAATGAAGATCGAAGCGCATGGTTCATCAGGAGTCCATGGTCAACGGCCGGTGGCCGCTGCTCGCTTGCAGGTCGGCGATCTGATCCCCGATGGCGGACGACTCGAACAACCGGCGCCGGTTGAGTGAGAGAGCCGCCACACCCAGACCAACGCCAAACCAGAGCGTCCCGAAGCGAATCAGGAGGGTCGCAGCCACAGCCACTGTCTCCGGTGTCCGAACCATCAGCTGCAACAGGCCGGCGATACTGGCCTCGGCACCACCGAGGCCCCCCGGCATCATCACGATTGCCCCGATGATCGTGGCGAACGCAAGGATAAAGATCGCCTGCTGCAGGAGATGGACACCGGGTGGCACCCCCAGTCCCCGCAGAACGAAGTAGAAGGCGACCCCCTCCATCCCCCAGGAAACCACGCCAATGGCGATGGCCACCAGCAGCGCTCTGGGTCGGAGCAGATCGGCCGCACTCTCGTAGAACTGGTGCAGGCTGTGCGCGAAGCGCCCCAACAGTGGCAAGCGCTCACCCCACCCCAGCAACCGGAGAGCGCCGGACCGCCACTGGGCCAGGACGATCAACGCCAGCAACCCGCCAAGCGTCACCCCCAACAGCACCCACGTCTGGCCTGCCGGCCCGACTGTAAGTCCCACCGTACAGAGCAGCGCCATCGCCACGCCGTCCGTCAGTCGCTCGGCCATGATGATCGGCGCCGTGCGCGCCATCGGCACGCCGGCCAGCCCGCGTAGAAAGTAACTCTTGACGACCTCCCCAACCTTGCCAGGCGTGAGGAGGAAGGCGAATCCGGAGAGGAAAATCGCCAGGCTGGTGCCAAGGGGCACACCCCGCACGTTCAGTCGCCGCAGATAGTATTCCCACTTGACGAATCGCAGGGCGTAGTTGATCAAGGTCAATCCCAGAATCAACGGGAGGTAGCCCCACCGGAACCGCGCCAGGGCGGTCGGGAGGGCCCGCACGTCGCCGTAGATCGCGAGGCCGGCGAAAACGACCAGGGCCAACAGGAGCGAGAGGGCGATCTTATGACGCAGGTCTGAAACCATCTTTCTCCGGAGTCGGTTGTCTGTGCTCCGTTGTCACTGGTCCACAATTCGATCGATCGCGGATGACAGACGCCGTTTCGCAGAATCGGTTCGTTCTTTTCCCACACCATGGAGATGAGTGCGATTATAGCATATCCCGGACATGACGCACGCGGGCCGCTGCTCGTCGCCAGGGCTGCCCAACTGTCGAAAGATCCGCGACATTCGGCTTACGGTCTGATCTCCGACTGTGACACGGCCCCGGGAGGAACGAGCAGCTATCTTGACAAAGGGGCCATAGCGCGTGTATCGTTTTGTGTCTCGAGTGAATCGAGAGGAAAGGAAGTACTTGTGCTCAGTGCCGCGATGGAAGATTACCTGCGCACGATCTACGTGCTCGGCGGCCAGCAGACTCCGGTCAATACGACGGCGCTGGCCGTGGCTCTGGATGTGACGCCAGCCTCGGTCACTGGCATGATGAAGCGGCTCGCCGAGCTCAAGCTCGTGACGCATGAGCCGTACCGGGGCGTTGTGCTGACCACGGCTGGAACAAAAGTCGCGCTCGAGGTCTTACGCCACCACCGTCTTATCGAACTCTACCTGGCAGAGGCGTTCGGCTACTCCTGGGACCAGGTCCATGAGGAGGCCGACCGGCTGGAGCATGCCATCTCGGAGGAACTTGAGGCCCGCATCTTCGCGGTCCTCGGCCATCCGACCCACGACCCTCACGGCGATCCCATTCCCACATACGAGGGTGATCTTCCAATCGAAGCTGGTGAGCCCCTAACTGCGCTCGATAGCGGCGACCGGGCCGTGATCCTCCGAGTATTGAACCAGGATGGGGCCTTGCTGCGCTATCTGGCCCACCTGGGGCTGGTGCCGCAGACTGAAATCGAGGTATTGGAGGTGGCGCCCTTTGAGGGTCCGGTGACCGTCGCGGTCAGCGAGATCGAGCACGCGCTGGGCCGCGAACTGGCCCGGCAGATCGTGGTCGATCGGATCAAGTAGATCGTCGCAGAGAAACGCAGCGGCCCGGGTTCGAGCGAATCCGGGCCGCTTGTGTGCTGCAGATCCCACCCACCGTCTCTCGTTGGCCTTCGGCACAAACCGGCAACAGGTTGAAGGTTCGTAAGTTGAAAGTCACCCAGACACGCTGGTACTTATAACCTTCGAATCTGCAACCTGCCCCCCGCGATCACTCCTCGTCAGTCTCCGCTCGCGGCTCGCCGCTTTCTTCAGGGATTGGCTTCACGTGCGTGGCCTGCGGCCCCTTCTCTGTGTCCTCGACTTCTATCTGGACGCGCTGGCCCTGCTTGAGCGTCTTGTAGCCCTCACCCTCGATCCCGCTGTAATGGACGAAGATCTCGATGCCGTTGTCAAGAGTGACAAAGCCGAATCCCTTGCGATCGTTGAACCACTTGACGTGACCGGTGTACTCCTCGCCGCCATGTCCGTAGAGTGGATGCCCGCTGCCGCTGACATAACCGCTGGTTGTCTCCTCAGATTCGGTCGTGCGGCGTTCCTCTGCTGGCGAGTGATTACTGGCTGCCGAACTCCCTCGCGAGCGCTCACCCTCAACTGAGGCTCGCGGGGTATAACGCTCACTTGCGGCCGCAACCCTTTCGACCGGTGCACGCATGCGCTCCATTCTGACGGCGCAGACCGGACACATCTCCGGTTCTTCGATCCTGCCTGTCGTCTCATACTGCTGGCGCTGCTGCGCAACCGTCCAGACGAACTGGTTGCCACACTCGGCGCACTCCAGCATGCGGTCACTGAACGTCGGTTCCATACTTCAGGCTCCTTCTAGCGCCTCAAGCGACACTGCTTCCGCGCCGTCGGAGCCCGCCGCCTTTGCTATGAAGATCGACGACGGCCTCGGCGACCCTTCGCCGAGGAATCAGGCTCGGAAGTGGCGCCGCTCTCGTTGCGAGATGCGGTAGGTTTGCGACGTGATGATGCCGGAGCGCGGGTCGTTTTGGCTGGTTTTGTCTCCTCGGCCGCATCCCTGGTGCTTGCACTGTGCCGGCGCGACCGGCGCCGGGTTGGTGTAGCTTCCTTCGCATCGTCCGCTACGCTCCGCGTACCAGCTGTGCCTGTCTCTGCCGAACGTTTCTGCCGCGTTCGGCGCCCCGCTGTCGGGCCCTTTTTAGAGACGGAGGACTTTCGTGCCGTAGCCGTCTTCTTCGCTTTCGCCTCGCGGCTCTTCGCTGAACGGGGGGCAGGCACCACCTCCTCTCGCGGGGAAGCACTTTCTGTGCCAGCGAGCCATTCGGAGCTCTCGCCCCATTTCAGCGCGCCCGCAACGACCTGTCCTTTGGGGAGTTCAAACACCACCTCCCCAATCGATGGCCGCCCGGCAATGGCAATGTGTCGCATGAGCACATCGTTCGCCGCGCGCTTGTCGCTGAAGAGAGTCAGACGGTCGCTGTCCCGGACGACAGCTGCGGCGGCCAGTGGACCGGTTCGCTTCGGATTGAGACGCATAGCCTGTAATCCCTTGCCATAGCGTCCCTGGAGGCCGTAGTCGCTGAGCGGAGTCCGCTTCCCGAAACCCTGCTCGGTGACCACGAACAGCTCATCACCCCTGCGGGTGAACCCGGCTCCCACCACGATGTCATCCCGGGCTTCGAGCTTGATGCCGTTGACGCCCATCGCGCCCAGGCCCATCGACCGAACCTCATCCTCCCGAAAACGAATCCCCATGCCCTGGCGGCTCACCAGGATGAGGTCGTCCTCACCGCCGCTGAGCCCGGCCCAGAGGAGCGCATCGGCATCGTCAACATTGATGACCGCGCTCCCGGCGTAGATCGAACCAAGCTCTTTGGCATCAGCCCGCATCACCTTCCCTTGCCGGGTGACCATCACTAGATAGACGTTGCCCGGCGACTCCTCTTTCCCTCGCGCCTCAGCCGGGATCTCGAGCACCGCCGCCACCTCCTCGTCACGGTTGAAGCCGGAAATGAGTTGATGGAGTGACTCTCCGTTCGAGCGGCCGGTCTTCTCTGGCAGTTGATGGACCGGGAAGCGATAGCCACGGCCACGGGTGCTCAGCAGGAGCAGGTCGTTGCGGTTGTTGGCAGTGATGATGTGGCTGTACTCGCCCCCCGAACGCGGTCTGTCGGCGCCGTTGACCCAGCGCTGAATCTCGCCCCGCTGAGTGATGGTGACGAGCACGTCGGTGTCTGAAATCAGCTCGTCATGGCGGACCTCCCCGGTGTACTCGGCCTCCGTGACGATCTGGGTGCGGCGGAGGTCGCCGTAGCGCTGTTTGAGCTCCTCGAGATCGGTCTTGATGACCTTCAGAATTTTGGCTGGGTGCTTTAGGAGATCGATCAAGTAGTCGATGAGCTCGACGAGCTCCTGGTATTCCTCCTCAATCTTCCGCCGCTCGAGTTGAGCCAGGCGGCGTAGTTGCATGTCGAGAATCGCCGTCGCTTGGGCCTCGGTCAGGCTGAAGCGCTTGATCAAGTTCGTGCGCGCCGTATCCGTGGTCCGTGAGCGCCGGATGGTGGTGATGACCTCGTCCAGACGATCGAGGGCGATTCGCAGGCCCTCCAAAATATGGGCGCGGGCGCGGGCGCGCTCCAAATCATACTCAGAGCGGCGCCGGATCACCTCCTGGCGGTGCTGGAGGTACAATTGGAGAACGCGTTTGAGCGAGAGCATGCGCGGCTGACCATCCACCAAGGCCAGGAGGATGACGCCGAAAGTCTGCCGCAGCGGGGTGAGCTTGAACAGCTGGGCGAGAACCTCGCGGGGTTCGACATTCCGCGTCAATTCGATGACCACGCGCATCCCGCGGCGATCAGACTCGTCGCGCAGATCCGTGATCCCCTCGATGCGCCCCTCGCGCGCCAGATCGGCGATGCGCTCGATCAGGTTGCTCTTGTTGGTCTGGTAGGGTAGTTCGGTCACCACAATCCGGGCACGGCCGCGACTCATTTCCTCGACGTGCGTCTTGGCCTGAACCACCAGGCTCCCCCGGCCCGTGGCGTAGGCGTTGAGGATGGTGTCAGTGCCATCGTGGTTGCGGTCGTCACGGTAGCGATAGACGATTCCTCCCGTGGGGAAATCCGGCCCCTGGATGAACTCGAGCAGATCCTCGACCGTGATCTCGTCAACGTTCCGATAGTGATCGATCATATAGATCAGCGCATCGCAGACCTCGCCAAGATTGTGGGGCGGCACGTTGGTGCTCATCCCCACGGCGATGCCGCTGGCGCCGTTGACCAGCAGATTGGGCAGCCGCGCCGGCAAGACCAGCGGCTCCGTGAGCGAGCCGTCGAAGTTGTCGCTGAACTCGACGGTGTTCTTCTCGATGTCGGCCAGCATCTCCAGCGCCGCCGGCGCCAGGCGCGCCTCGGTGTAGCGCATCGCCGCCGCCGCATCGCCGTCCACCGAGCCGAAGTTGCCCTGACCGTCCACCAGCAGATAGCGCATCGAGAAGTCCTGCGCCATCCGCACCATCGCGTCGTAGACCGCGCTGTCCCCGTGGGGGTGGTACTTGCCCAGCACCTCGCCCACGATCCGGGCGCTCTTCTTGTAGGGCCGCTCCGGTCGCAAGCCCATATCGTACATCGCGTAGAGGATCCGCCGGTGGACCGGCTTGAGCCCGTCGCGCACATCGGGCAGCGCCCGGCTCACGATCACGCTCATCGCGTAGTCCAGATAAGCTTCTTGCATCTCGGCATTGATGTCAATCTGCTTGACGATGCCAACCTCACTCATCAGCGCTTCCTCCAAAAGTAGCAGTCACCCGATGCACTCCGGGCACCTGTTGACCCGTCCCTCAAATATCTAATCCTAGCACAGATGTGCGACCATGTGCAAGGCCCAAAACGAAGACCCCGAGCATAGCCGTTGCGCAAGCGACGGCTACGCTCGCTTGCGCAGGTGGGCGAGAAAGGCCAGCGCCGCCGCCGAGGGCCGCAGGTCCTTGTGGGCTACCACAGCGATGGGGCGCGGGAGGGCCAACCCCTCTCCAGTGAGCACCCGCAGGATCCCCTGAGCGAGCTCCAGTGCGAGGGCACGCCGTGACACGAACGATACTCCCAACCCAGCCGCCACGACCTGCTTCACGCCCTCGCAGCCATTGATGACGAGCGTTTGGCGCGGCTGGACGCCCCAGCGCACCAGGGCCTCCTCCGTGATCTGGCGCGTCCCCGAGCCCTCCTCCCGGAGAACAAGCGTCTCGCGAGCGAGGTCCTGCGGGGTGACCGCGGGCACCGCGGAGAGCGAATGCCCCGGCGCGGCGATGAGCACCATCTCGTCCGAAAGGTAGGGCTGGATCAGTAACCCCGGCGCAGTCACCGCCGCTTCGATGAAGCCCAGGTCGGCCTGATTGCTCAGCACTTGCTCCACAGCCCCTCGCGTGTTGGCGAGATGCAGGCTGATCTCCAGGCCCGGATGGGCCTTTTGAAAGCCCGCCATCACGGGCGGGAGCAGGAAGAGCCCCGCCGTGCTGCCGGCCGCCAGGCGCAGGTTGCCGCGCTCGAGGCCCTTGAGCTCGTCGAGCGCTCGCTGCATCCCATCGATCAACTCGAAGAGGCGCTGGGCGTAGCCATAGACGATGCGCCCAGCGTCGGTCAGAGCAACGCGGGTGCCGCGGCGATGAAAGAGTTGGACTCCGAGTTCCGCCTCGAGCCTGGCGACATGGTTCGAGACATTGGGCTGGCTGGTGTACAGCTCCTCGGCCGCCCGCGAGAAGCTGAGCTGCCGGGCCACGGTATAGAAGACGTGCAGGCGATGAAAGTTCAAGCAAACACTCCCCATCCCAAGCGCCAGTCCCAGGATCGAGATATAATCATATACTTATGATTGAGATAGAAAATTGGGTATTGAATTATAACCAACTTTGCGCTATACAGCCAACAGATTCACTGACCACCTCCCCGGCGCGCCCTCTTCGGGCTGGCTCGGGTACAAGGCCCACACGACCATCCATGCGCGACCGACCTGCCGGCTCACCGGCAATCAAACTGACTTCCTTTTCTCACGGAGCGGGCTGAGCCTGCAAGATCGGCCCCGCCGATCTTGCGCAGGTCCTGCGCTTCCTCCCCACCCCAACCGACTCCCATCTTCTGGGCAACTTCGCCGGCCTGGATGATGCCGCCGTCTACCGCCTGAGCGACGACCAGGCGCTTGTCCTCAGCGTCGACTACATCACACCCGTGCTCGACGACCCCTACACCTTTGGGGCCGTCGCGGCGGCCAACGCCCTCTCGGACCTCTACGCGATGGGTGCGCGTCCACTGCTGGCTCTCAACCTGGTTGGCTTCCCTGCCAAGACCTTGCCCCTCAGCACGCTCGGGGAAATAGTGCGTGGCGGGTCGGACAAGGTCCGGGAGGCCGGTGCCTGGGTCGTCGGCGGGCACTCCATCGAGGACTACGAGCCCAAGTACGGCCTGGTGGTCGCGGGGCTGGTCCATCCTGAGGAGATCGTGCGCAACAGCGGGGCGCAGCCGGGCGACCGGTTGGTGCTCACCAAGCCGCTGGGCATCGGCATCATCACCACTGGGATTGACCGCGGCCTGGTCGGCGAGAAGACCGTCGCCCAGGTGACGAGCGTGATGGCGACGCTCAACAAGGGTGCAGCCGAGGCGATGCGGAAGGCAGGCGTCCATGCTGCAACCGACATCACCGGCTTTGGGTTGCTTGGGCATCTGCACGAGTTGTTGTCCGCCAGCGGCGTCGGAGCGCGGATCTGGTACGATCGAGTGCCGGTTCTGGATGAAGCCTGGGAGCTGGCTGCCCGCCAGTGTGTCCCCGAGGGCACCTACAACAATTTCCGGTACTTGCAGGATTCCGTGACCTGGACGCCGGACGTCTCTCACCCTGCGCTACTGATGCTTTGCGACGCCCAAACGTCGGGCGGGTTGCTGCTGGCTGTGCCGCCAGAGCGCACCGAGGACTTACTGGCGGCGTTGGGAGGGGCTACGACGCCGGTTACAGCCGTGATCGGCGAGGTGACAGAAGCGCCGGTGGGACGCATCTACATCGAACGCTCGGCTTTCATGGCGTGACACCGAACGTCATGCTGCTTCCTGAAAGAGTCTTCCCACTTACACCAAGGAGTGTGCTTCATGAGCGAGAACCCCCACAGCTTCCTCTTCATTCTGAACGACGGGCCGTATGGGAACGAGCGTCCCTACAACGCGTTGCGCCTGGCAATGAACCTGGGGAAACGTCCCAACGTCCAGGTCCGGGTCTTCATGACGGGGGATGGCGTCGTCTGTGCCCGGCGCGGTCAAAAGACCCCGAACGGCTACTACAACATTGAGCGCATGCTCAAGTCCCTGGCACGGCGCGGCCAGGTGGCGGTCTGAGGGACCTGCTGTGAGGCCCGCGGGCTCGGGCCTGAGGATCTGGCCGAGGGTGTGCTGATGGGCACCCTGGACCTGCAAGGCGACTGGACGGTCGAGTCAGACAAGGTGCTGGTGTTCTGATGGCTGCGGCGGGCAGCTGGCGCCAGTCGCATGCGGTGACCAGCGGTTTCGGCCGCCTGTTGTGAGGCAAAATCGAAGATGAGCGCTTCCCAACCGGAAGGAAGGCGCGTTTTAGCGATCAGTGCTCACCCTGACGACGCCGAGTTCACCAGTGGAGGCAGCATCGCCCGCTGGCAGGCCGAAGGGTGGATCGTGCACCTGGCGGTTTGCACCGACGGAAGCAAAGGGAGCCACGACCCGGCCGTGGAGCCGGCACGGCTGGCTGCCCGCCGGCAAGAGGAGCAACGGGCTGCGGCTGAGACGCTGGGCATCGCTGACGTGGTCTTCCTGAATCATCCTGATGGAGAGTTGAACGGGGTGCCGGACCTGGTGGCGCACCTGACCTGGCTCATTCGACGCATCCGCCCGCACCGGCTGTTGAGCTGGGACCCCTGGCGCCACTACGAGCTTCACCCCGATCATCGGGCGGCGGGCCTGGCGGCGCTGGATGCCGTTTTGGCAACGGGCAACCCCCACTATTTTCCGCCCCAGCTCGCCGAAGGGCTGACCACTCACCAGGTGCCGGAAGTGTACCTCTACGGAGCCGACGAGCCCGACGCCTGGGTGGACGTTACGGCCACCTTCGAGCGCAAGCTGGCCGCGCTCGCCTGCCATCGCAGCCAGGTGGCGCGACTGCCGGGCCTGGCAGAGGACATGCAGCGCTGCAACGCGCGGTATGGACGGCAGAAGGGGTACACGTACGCCGAGGCGTTCAAGGTGTTACATCCATTCTGCGACACCTGATGCTAATCTGTGGCCCCGTGAGGGTCACCGACGAAGGAGTCAACGGCCGCTGCATGCCATGAATCCAGGGGGAAGGGGGGGCGCCCCCACTTCCCGAGAATACGAGAGGAGGTAATCTGATGGCCGCAAAGACGGTTCTCATCCTTGGTGGCGGTGTCGGAGGCATCGTGACCGCCAATGCGCTGCGCCAGCGGCTGGCGGCGGAGCACCGCATCGTGGTGGTGGACAAAAATGCCGAATACGTCTTCACTCCCTCACTGCTCTGGCTGATGGTGGGTTGGCGCCGGCCCGAGCAGATCACCCGTCCCCTGCGCCGCCTGCTACGGCCGGGCGTGGACGTGGTGCAGGGCGCGGTAGAGGAGATCGACTCGACGCAAAGCCGCGTGCGCGTTCACGGACAGAGCCTGCCCTACGACTACCTCGTCGTCGCCCTGGGCGCCGACCTGGCCCCGGAGAGCCTGCCAGGCTACACCGAAGCCGCACACAATTTCTTTGCCCTCGACGGGGCGGCCGGCCTCTGGCAGGCCCTTCAGCGTCTTGAGAGTGGGCGCGTCGCCGTCTTGGTCTCCGCAATGCCCTACAAGTGCCCCGCCGCCCCGTACGAGGCGGCCATGCTCCTGGACGATGCCCTGCGCCGGCGCGGCATCCGGGGCCGGTGCCGAATCGAGATCTTCACTCCGGAGCCACTGCCGATGCCGGTGGCCGGCCAGGCCGTGGGGGAGGCCGTGGTGGGGATGCTGGCCTCCAAGGGCATCGTCTTTCACCCCGCTCGACAGGTGGGTAAGATCGATCCGGAAGCGCGGGAGTTGGTCTTTCGAGACGGGACGCGCGAGCCGTATGACTTCCTGGCGGCCGTGCCGCCCCACCGACCACCGTCGGTGCTCCAAGGGTCGCCGCTGGTCAACGAGGCCGGTTGGGTTGTGGTAGACAAACACACGCTGCGGACGCGTGCGGAGAATGTCTCCGCGATCGGCGACGTCGCTGCCATCCGCCTGGCCAACGGCAAGCCGCTGCCCAAGGCAGGGGTCTTCGCTCATGGCCAGGCCGAGACCGTCGCAGCCCGGATCGCCGCCGAGATCAAGCGAGATCCCACCCAGGCTCGGTTCGATGGCACCGGCTACTGCTGGATCGAGACCGGCGATGGCTCGGCCGGCTTTGCCAGCGGCCACTTCTATGCTGAGCCAGACCCCGCGGTGCCGCTGCCGCGCTCCGGCCGGCTCTGGCATATGGGCAAGGTGCTCTTCGAGCAGTACTGGCTGGGTGAGGGCCTCCGGCGCGAGACAGCACGATTGGGGCTGAACGTGGGATCGCGGCTCTTGGGGATACCGGCCTCGCTTTAGCCTCGAGCCACAGAGGTAGCTTCTCGAAAAGTGGGGGAGGGGATCTGCGTGGCGCCACGCATAAAACCCCCTTGCCGCCGAATTGTTGAGACGATACCCACAAAAAGTGAAGGAAATCAAGTCTGCAACAGAAACACGCAAAACGATAAACCTTCCAGTCGACCTCTTGTACCCTATGCGCTGGCGGAGTTGTGTCTTCATTCCGCCCTGGACAGTCGCCATCGTTGAGGAGCGCAGGCTTGACGCGCTCCTCGTTTTGTTGTATCATTCAATCAATCGATTGATTAATTTATCCATCTTCCTGGCTGACTTATCCACTGAGCGATGACCCCGGCAACAGACCAAGGGACAAGACATGGACCAGATGACAATTACCGTCGATGCCTTGCGCGAGATGTTGGAAGAGGGACAGCCGGTAACGGTGCTGGACATTCGGCCGGCGACCGAGCGGGCCGAATGGTCTATTCCGCACAGCCTTCACGTGGATGCCTACGATGCCCTCCAGGCCGGTGATCCGAACGCCTTGAAGGAGATAGATCTGCCCGCCGGCCACCTGGTTGTCACGGTTTGTGGAGCCGGGAAGACGAGCCTGATCGCGGCCCAACAACTCCGCATGCGCGGTCTCGATGCAGCTTCGCTCACGGGCGGGATGAAGGCCTGGAGCCTGGCCTGGAACATCGCTGAAATCTTGCTTCCGGCGAGTGAGGCCCGGGTGATCCAGGTGCGTCGCACGGGGAAGGGCTGCCTTTCGTATCTCATCGGAGCAGCAAATGTTGCCGTGGTGGTGGACCCAGCTCTCGAGCCTGAGGTCTACCTGGCCCTGGCGCGGCGCTACGGTTGGACAATCACCGGCGTCTTGGAAACCCACATCCACGCCGATCACCTGTCGCGCGCCCGGCCACTGTGCGAGCGGAGCGGCGCGACCCATTATGTGCCCGATCAGCGGCGCGTCGCCTTCCCCTTCAGAGCCGTTCGCGAGGGTGATGTGGTGGAGATCGGCCCGGCCCGGCTCGTCGCACTCCACACTCCGGGACACACGCCGGAAAGCACCAGCTACCTCCTCGATGACCAGGCCCTCTTGACCGGTGATACCCTCTTTGTCGCCGGGGTGGGCCGCCCCGACCTGGAAGCGACTTCTGACGAGGCTCGGACCCGGGCGCGGATGCTCTACCACTCCCTCCACCGTCTCCTTGCCCTGGGCCCGGCGATACGTATCCTGCCCGGCCACACCGGCGAACCCGTTGCCTTCGATCGCAAAGCCGTTGCAGCATCACTCGCCGAGGTACGTGAGCGGGTTGGGCTCCTGCATCTTCCCGAAGAGACCTTCGTCGAGTCGCTGATGGCCCGCATCCCACCGACTCCGCCGAACCACCATCAGATTGTCCCGTTGAATGAGGCTGGTCTCATGCCTGTGAAGGACCCGACCGATCTTGAAGCTGGCGCAAATCGCTGTGCCATCGGCTAATCAGGAGGCCAGGATGACTCAATCGTCACTCTCCCCCGTACGCCTCGGGTTGCGAGCCAACTGGCAGCAGTTCACCCTCCTGGTGATTGTGAACGCCTTCGTCGGGGCCATGGTCGGGCTGGAGCGGACGGTGGTGCCGCTCATCGCCGAACAGGATTTTGGGATCGTCTCCAAGACCGTAGTGCTGTCGTTCATCATCAGTTTTGGCATCGTCAAGGCGCTGGCCAACCTCTCGGCGGGTGGCCTCGCCGACCGCTTCGGACGAAAGTGGCTGCTCGTCGTGGGCTGGCTGGTGGGTCTCCCCGTTCCATTCCTCATCATCCTGGCACCGACGTGGAGTTGGATTGTGTTGGCCAACGGGCTGCTCGGGATCAACCAGGGGTTGTGTTGGTCCACCACGGTCATCATGAAGATCGACTTGGTCGGGCCGAGGCAACGGGGGCTGGCCATGGGGTTAAACGAGGCGTCCGGCTATGGAGCCGTTTCGCTCTCAGCGCTGACCACCGGCTACATTGCCTCAGCCTACGCCTTGCGGCCGTACCCGTTCTATCTGGGGATTGGGTTCGCACTGCTGGGACTGCTCCTCTCCCTCTTCTTCGTGCAAGAGACCCACGGCCACGCCCGCGAAGAGGCCCGCCAGCTGCCGAACGCCACGACCGTCAACGACGCGATACGGCGCCCTTTCGCCGAGGTTCTGTTGCTGACCAGTTGGAAGGATCGAGCGCTCTTCGCCGTCAGCCAGGCCGGGCTGGTCAACAACCTGAACGACGGGATGGTATGGGGACTGTTGCCCATCTTCCTCGCGGGGGCCGGCCTGAGTGTTGAGCGCATCGGGATCGTGGCCGCTGTCTACCCGGGCGTGTGGGGCGTGAGCCAGTTGGGCACCGGTGCCCTCAGCGACCACCTGGGCCGAAAGTGGATGATTGCCACCGGGTTGTGGGTGCAGGCAATCGGTATCGTGGGACTCGTTGTGGCGCAGCGGTTTGCGCTCTGGGTGGGGGCCGCTGCCCTGATGGGGCTGGGCACGGCCCTGGTCTACCCGACGCTTCTGGCGGCGGTGAGCGATGTAGCCCACCCGGCGTGGCGCGCCTCCGCCGTGGGGGTCTACCGCCTTTGGCGCGACGGCGGCTACGCCGTCGGCGCCCTTCTATCCGGCCTGCTGGCCGACAGTCTGGGTCTACCCTGGGCCATTATGACCATCGCTGGCGTGACGGCCCTGTCCGGTTTTGTAGTAGCAGCAGTGATGTACGAGACGCTCCCGCCGCGCCGCGTCGTCAGTCCAGAGCCCGCCTAGGCCGATAGGCCCCGAGTTCGGGGCGTAGCCGAGCAGACTTCCGAAGTCTTGGACGCGCAACCGCTCCCCGCCTCGCTCGCAGTCGCCGGAGCGCGCTTTGGCACGCACGATCCCCACCAGACTTCGGAAGTCTGACGCCCTGACCGGCGCGCTAGCGCGCCGGTCA
>DOUV01001096.1:0-387 GCA_003520455.1 Chloroflexota bacterium
CCTGCCGCCGCCGGTGGCCGAGGCGCTGCGCGCCGGTACCGAACTCGGCCCGGCGATGGACCGGCTCAGCGGCCTGAGCGACAGCAAGCGCCAGATGGGCGCCATTGGTCTCCTGACCAATGGGCTCAGCGACCGCCGAACAGCCTACGGCCAGCTCGTCGCGCTGGCGTTTGCACCCTGGCGGCGGCCAGAGTGGTACGAGACAGGGGAGACGGCCAGCCGGCGGCGCTGAGAGGCCGGCACGCCTCGTGCGGGCGTGCGGTCGTAAGGCTCCGATGTTCGATTCATGCATTTGTAAAACCCCCTTGACATTGCCGAAGGGCAGGCTTATACTGCTCGCGTCTTGCGAAAAATCGCACAAAGTGTAGTGTGATCTTGACCAGTTCC
>DOUV01001096.1:415-947 GCA_003520455.1 Chloroflexota bacterium
CTTCCATCGGGCCGGAACTGGTCCATTTTTGTGCCATGGCGCACACGTTCTGATTCCCAAGGAGGCAGTTATGTGGAAGGTAGAGACGATCGTCGAAGAGCTACTTCCCATAGCCGAAACTCGAGGCACACTGACGGCGGAAGATGTTGCTGAGCGTTTGGTGGAGATAGGATCGGGCGGCAATCCGGGCTTGTTAGCGGCTGTTTTTGAGCGATTGGAGGAAGAGGGGGTCCACGTAATTGACGATGAGACCCGCCCGACCCCCACGGTCCGCCGGGCGGCCGCCGAGGCCGAGCGGATGTTGCTCGATCTGACGGTTTTGAGCCCCGACGATACTGTTGGGCTCTATCTGATGGAGAGTTGCCATCACCCCCTGTTGACCGCCCAGCAGGAGACCGAGCTCGCCAGTGGCATGGAGGCCGGTCTGGAGGCTGAGGCCCGACTTCAGAGGCAGTCTGACTTCGCTGAGGAGGCGCGGATCGAACTGGAGAAGACCGTGCGCCGGGGCCAGCTCTCGCGCCAGCGGTTGATC
>DOUV01001096.1:1035-3473 GCA_003520455.1 Chloroflexota bacterium
ATCCAGGAAGGGAACATCGGCCTCATGCGGGCGGTGGATAAATTCAACCACCACCTCGGCTACAAATTCTCAACCTACGCCACCTGGTGGATTCGTCAGGCGATTACGCGTGCGATTGCCGACCAAAGCCGGACAATCCGCGTGCCAGTGCACATGACGGAGCGCATCAGCGAACTCAACCGGATCAGCCGCCGGCTGGTGCAGGAGATGGGCCGCGAGCCGACGATTCCCGAGCTCGCCGAGGCGCTCGACACCACGCCGCAGAAAGTTCAGCGCATGATGAAAATCGCGCAGCATCCGCTCTCGCTCGAGATGCCCGTCGGCGAGGATGAGGAGAGCAGCCTGGGCGATTTCGTCGAGGATGACTCGAACCTCCCCCCGGGTGACAGTGCGGCACACCGGATGCTGCAAGAAGAGCTCGAGGTCATCTTCAACTCGCTGCATCCCCGCGAGGTGCAAATCCTGCAACTGCGCTACGGTCTCAAAGATGGCCGCAGCCTCACGTTGGAGCAGGTTGGCAAGAAGTATGGCTTGACGCGCGAGCGCATCCGTCAGATCGAGGTGCAGGCGCTGCGCAAGCTTCGCCATCCCAGCCGCAGCCGCCGGCTGCGCGATTATCTCTAGAGCGCCAGTCACGTCGTCAGACGTCCGAAGTCTTCCGAGACTTCGGACGTCTCGATCACGCGCAGCTGCCAGGTTCGTAGGAACCGCTTTGTGGTCCCGGGGGCGCTCAAGGAGGGGCGCACGGCAGTGCGCCCCTACGAACCAATCCTGCCGGCCGCGGGGTCTCCTTGACTGACGTTCTAGCCACCCTGAGAACGAAGAGCCTGGGGCGTAGAGACGCCCCAGGCTCTTTTTTAGGGTGGAGCGCGAAGCGGGCCGTGCTATCTTGTTCCGAGATCCCGGCGCGCCGGAATGCTGCTGGGGACCAGCAGCTACGGACGGAGCTGGATGATTGTGCTGCTATGGGGTGCCAGCGTGGGCAGGGGGGTGTAGGCGTCGAAGCCACCGGCCGCGTTGGGGGTTGGCGCGGTGGGCTGGCCCTCGCCGAGGAGCAGCGTTGCGCCGGGCGTTCCACTGAGCGGCCCCTCCTTCAGGGCGAGCCGGTAATCGCTGACCGGCTCCTGTCCAAGATTTACCACGACCAGGAGCGTCTCGCCGGCGCTGTGGCGCACGAAGCTGTAAACGGGCCGTGCGTCGCTGTCCACGGGCAGGAAGTCGCCCACGCGCAGGGCGGGGTGGTCCTGGCGCAGGCGGATCAGGGTGCGGTAGTGGCTGAGGAGTGAGCCGGGGTCGGCGGTCTGGGCGGCGACGTTGCGCTCCCGGTAGCCTGGCGCCAGGGGTTCCCAGGGTGTCGCGGTCGTGAAGCCGCCGGTCCGTTCTGTCGCGTCCCACTGCATCGGCGTGCGGATATTCTGGTCCGGCTTCTGGCCGCGCATCCCGATCTCTTCGCCGTAATAGATGAAGGGCACGCCCGCGTTGGTCAGCAGCAGGGTGGCCGCCGCCCTGGCGGCCGCCAGATCGTCGCCGAGCTGGTTCATGACCCGGTTCTGGTCGTGGTTGGTGAGGAAGACGGCGTACTGCCCCTGCGGGTAGAGCCGGATTGCGGTTGCCTGTGCGAGCGAGACAGGGCCCTGAGTCTCCTGCCTGACGCTATCGAGCATCGCCTGGGCCAGGGTGAACTCAAAGGCGATATCGACCTCGCCACTGGTGTATTTTACCAACTCCTGAGCCGGGGTGCCAAACGCCTCGCCGACGGTCAGCGCGTTCGGGGCGATCGAGCGCACGAACCGGTGGAAGCCCTCGAGCCAGGCGTGGGTCGCCGGGGTGTTCTCCTGGACCTGTCCCTCTTCGATCAGGTGCTTCATTGCGTCGAGGCGGAAGCCATCCACATCCATCTCTTGCAGCCAGAAGCTGATGATGCCGTCCATCGCCTCGGTGACCGCCGGATTCTCGTAGTTGAGGTCGGCCATGCACTGGCAGAAGAGCGAGTAGTAGTAGCGGTTGCCGGCCTGGTACCAGACCGGCTGGTTCCACGGGCCGCGATAGTTGGGCTTCTCCGTCCGCCAGATGTACCAGGCATCACGCTCGGACCCGGGGGTACGGGCGTCGCGGAACCAGGGGTGCTGGATCGAGGTGTGGTTCAGCACCAGGTCCACGATGAGGGCGATCCCACGCTTGTGGGCCTCAGCGACGAGTTGTTTGAAATCCTCGTTCGTGCCGTAATCCCGCTCGATCTGTCTGTAATCTACGACGTCGTAGCCGTGATAGCTGGGCGATTCGGTCACGGGCATGAGCCAGATGCCCGTCACCCCCAGGTCGCTGCCGGTCGTGGGGTCGCCGTCATTGAGGAAGTCGAGCTTGCTGATGAGTCCCTGGAGGTCGCCGATCCCGTCACCGTTGCCGTCGTAAAAACTGCGCACGAAGACCTCGTAGAA
>DOUV01000409.1 GCA_003520455.1 Chloroflexota bacterium
CGATGCTCTCGCCGGGGTAGGCCTGCACCGGCCGGCCATTGACCGTGATGGTAATCGGCGTGCCCCGCGCCACGCCCTCTATGCGCCGTGCGATCATTCGTTGGTCCTCATCCTCGCGCGATGCGTGATGCGGGCAGTCACGCATCCCGCACCCTCACTCTGAGAGCGCCCCACGCAACGTGCGGGCCTCGAAGAGAGCGAACACACCTCACCATGGCGCCACGACCTTATCCACGCCCGCCAGGGGCACGCCGGTCATCGCCGAGGCCTCGAGCGTCAGCGCGCGCATATCTTCCGGCTCCAGGTTGTGCACGTTGGATTTGCCGCAGGCTTTGGCGATCATGGTCACTTCCATTGTGACGGCTCGCAGGAAACTCGCCACCCGTTCCCCGGCCTTCTCCGGGTCGAGACGCTTCTGAAGCTCCTCATCCTGGGTCGTCACACCGACCGGACAGCGCCCGGTATGGCAGTGGTAGCACGCGCCCGGCGCCGCGCCCAGGGCGGCGTAATCCTCCTCGTAGAGCGGCGCGTTGCAGTTGAGAGCGATGAGCGCCGCCGTCCCGAACGCGACCGCATCGGCGCCCAGGGCCAGCGCCTTGGCCACATCCGCCCCGCTCTTGAGACCACCCGAGACGACCAGCGAGACGCGGCCGGACATGCCGATCTCCTCCAGGGCGCGGCGAGCGGCAGGGATGGCCGCCACGGTAGGAATGCCGGTGTGGTCGAGCAGAAATTCGGGCGAGGCGCCGGTGCCCCCTTCCATGCCGTCGATGACGATGACATCCACGCCCGACTTGGCCGCGATTTTCACGTCCTGCGCCACGCGGCAGGCCGGCAACTTGCAGAAAATCGGCACCCGGTAACCGGTGGCGTCGCGCATCTCCTCGATCTTGATCTGCATATCGTCCGCGCCCAGAAAGTCGGGGTGGCGTACGGAGGAACGCTGGTCGATGCCTTTGGGCAACTGGCGCATCTCCACCACTCTGTCGATGACTTTGGCCCCCAGGAGCACGCCACCCGTGCCCGGTTTGGCCCCCTGGCCGACGGCGATCTCCAGAGCATCGGCCAGGCGCAGGTGCTCCAGATCGAGCTGGTACCGGCTGGGGGTGATCTGGTAGATCAGTTTTTTGGAGGCCAGGCGCTCGTCAGCCAACATCCCGCCCTCGCCGGTCGAGGTGCAGGTGCCCACCGCCGTCGCCCCCAGACCGAGGGCCACCTTGGCGTTGCGGCTGAGGGCGCCAAAACTCATCGAGGCAATATAGATCGGGATATCAAGCTCGAGTGGCTGGCTGACCAGGTCGGGCTTCCCGCCGCCCAGCACCGTTTTGGTCTCGCAGAACTCGCGGTAGCCTTCGAGTGGCAGACGGGTCATGGCCGCCGGCAGGAAAGTCAACTGATCCAGGGTGGGAATGTTGAAGAAGGTCGAAAAGCCGCGGATCTGATAGTGGCCCAGGGCCGCTTTCGCCTGAATGTCCTGGATGACGTAAGGCGTCCAGATCTTGCTCCGCGGCTGGGGCTTGTGATTCAGACTTTCAGCCATGTCTGGGCCTCCCGCTTATCGAAGTACCACAGTTTTCGACCGGCCACCACCTTTTTCCACTCCCGGAGTCGCGAGGGAAAGCCGGCTTCGGCGATGATGGCTTCGATCTCATCAATTTCGGCCGCCTCCGGTTGGACGACGACCGCGTCAATGCCGAGGCCGAGAATACGACCGGCGACGTAGATGTTGCCCTCGTAGAGTG
Organism: Chloroflexota bacterium; assembly: GCA_003520455.1. Next base: position 1,743 of record DOUV01000409.1, read on the forward strand.
AATCGCCCACGCCATCGGCGGCGTTGCCCAACACGATCAGCTTCCCACGCTGGGCCATAAAGCCGGAGAGGAATCCGATGTCTCCGCCAACGAGCACCACGCCGCCCTTTTGGGCCACTCCGGCGCGCGGGCCGGCATCCCCCTCCACCACAATAGTGCCACCCATCAGCGACGCGCCGACGCTCTGGCCGACGCTGCCGCGTACCCGGATGAAGCCTCGCGCCATCGACTCGCCGATGCCCCACCCGGCATTGCGGGTGATTTCCACCGAACCGCCGCTGTTCAATCCGCCGCAGTAGTAGCCGACGCTACCCTTGAACGTGACATGGCCGGGCCCCGGCAACGCGACACCCAGGTTGTGGCGCGAGCGCGGATTCTCGACCACGACCTCGGCCTCGGCCGCCAGCAGCTCCCGCAACTGTTGATTCAGCTCGCGCGGCGATAACTGGTCCGCGTCCAGAACCGTCGCTCTCATCGCGCCCATATCACCACCTCTCCCTGACCGTAGGATGTTGTATCGATTTCCTCACGAAGCACCTGGCGGATCGCCTGCTCCTCCGTCGCCATCACCACCACCGCCTTCGTCTGGGCGGCAATCATCGGCTTGATCGCCAGGCGATCTTTCGCCATGCCGATGCCCGCGGGTGTGGAGAGCAGATAGGTGAAGACGCCGTCCAGGGCCGAGATCGAGTAGCGCAGTGCCTCTTCAAAACCCTGCCCCTGTTTCATACGGTCGGCGATGAAAACCGAGATCAACTCCGAATCGTTCTCGCTCGAGAACTGATAGCCGCGCTGCTGGAGCAGCCGCCGCGATTTGAAGTAGTTCGTAATCTGGCCGTTGTGGACGATGGCGACGTCGGGAAAGGGCCTGGCCCAGAAGGGGTGGCCGTGAGCCACGTCAACCTCGCTCTCAGTGGCCAGGCGGCAATGGCCCAACCCGTGCGTGCCAACAAAGCTGCGAAGGTTATGTCGAGCGGCTACCGTCTGGGCGTCGCCCACATCCTTGATGATTTCCAGCGAGTGGCCGAAGCTGTGGACCTCGATGCCGCCTAACGCGATCCACGCGGCGGTCAGCCGCTCCACGTCCACCGTCCGGATCACTTCCAGTCGCACGAAGGCATCGCTCGCCTGCTCCGCACCGTCCCACGTCGGCGGGCTGACCAGTGCGCCTCCGGTCTCGCACAGAGCAGCCTCAACCTGCTTCAACGTCGCAGGCAGGCGCTCGCGCCCCTCCACGCGCAGCCGGACGATCAGCCGGTCGGCCTGCCACGGCCCGTAGAGCGCGAAGCCCGTCGAGTCGGTTCCGCGGTGGCGCAGAGCCGTCATCATCTGCACCAACTGCTCGCCGATGAGGCCGCTTTCGGCCAGTTTGACGCCGCCAATTCCACACATCGGTCACTCCTTGCAGACAACATCTGTGAAAACGTACAACTCAGGATTCCCGCGAAGGCCCTGGAATTCATTCCAGGGCTGATAAGCAAAGTCGGCTTCAGCCGACTGGCTTCTCGCCCTTCGCGCCCAATGGCGAGCGTTCTTCACCCGCTGTTGCCCTGTTCCAAGCTCCTCTGAACACCCCGTGTGTCCGCAGCCGGGCGGCCCTGGAATGAATGACTCTGGTGCCCATCATTATGGAAAGCCAGCAGCGGCGGCGGCGGGAGCAAGAGCGGCAAAGCGGGCGGGTGGGCGTTTGGGACGGGGGCGTTGCTGCTGGTCCCACCAGTCGGCGAGGCGAGTGAGATGAATAGCGGCGGCGGTGAAGACATGCTGGAGATGGGTTTTGGCCTGACCGAGGTAGCGTGCGCGGCGGAGGCCGAAGCCGCGCACGCCCTGGGAGATGGTGGCTTCGACAGCGGCGCGGGCGGCGTAAGCCTCTTGAAAGGCAGGGGTGGCCTGGGCCTGACGGACGTGCTGGAGGATCTCATGCTGGGCGCGTGGGCGGAGCTTGAGCGTGCGCGGGCCGGTTGTGGCGCGTGTGCCGTCAGGACGACAGGGACAGGGC
>DOUV01000742.1:0-2498 GCA_003520455.1 Chloroflexota bacterium
CGCGCATCCTGACGACCCTGCTGCACGAGCTGCGCAAGCACCCGGAGGCCCGCTACGGCCTGGCGACGATGTGCATCGGCGTCGGCCAGGGCATCGCCACCATCGTCGAGAAGGTTGATGCCGCGGCGTGGTGAGCGCGCCGTGAGGAGAGAAACGATGGAAAATGGTGTGACTCTGGACCAAGTTCTGGATCTGGTAGAACAGCTGTCACTGGTAGACAAGGTGCGTTTGATCGAACGGGTTGCCCCACAGATCGAACGGGAGTTGGCAACCGTTCAGCCGACTCCCCGCAAGTCTCTGCGAGGGCTGTGGCAGGGCATCGATATCACTGATGAGGACATCGCTGCGGCGCGCCAGGAAATGTGGGGCAACTTCCCGCGGAATGACTTCTGATGCCTGACATCGTGACCGATACGCACGGCCTCATCTGGTATCTGGAAAACAGTTCGCACCTTGGACCAGCAGCCAGTGATGCTTTTGACGCCTGTGATCGTGGCGAGATCCGCGTCTATATACCCACCATCTGCCTGGTGGAAATCGTATACTTGCAGGAAAAACAGCGCATTCCGGCCGATTTGAAAGCTCGACTCGATGCCGAATTGAGGGCGACCTCGACCGGCCTTGTCATAGCGCCCCTAACGGCGGAGGTCGCCGACGCTGTCGCCCGTGTGCTGCGAGTCGATGTCCCGGATATGCCCGACCGCATTATCGTCGCAACCGCTCTTCAGCTTGGTCTTCCACTTATCAGCCGGGATAGAAAGATTCAACAGGCTGGTATCCAGACCATTTGGTGAGGCACTCTTTTTGATAGACTTGAGGGCCATCGCCCACCCGCTGGGCTGCTCCGGGACGCGCATCCTGACGACCCTGCTGCACGAGCTGCGCAAGCGCCCGGAGGCCCGCTACGGCCTGGCGACGATGTGCATCGGCGTCGGCCAGGGCATCGCCACCATCGTCGAGAAGGTCGATGCCGCGGCGTGGTGAGCAACCATGCGGGGGTCCACCACAAAGGAGTACAAGGTGCTTACACGCGAACAGGTTCTCTACACCGTGCGCGCTACTGTCGCGCCGGAAATCGAAGCCGATTGGGTCGAATGGATGCAAACCAGGCACATCCCCGATGTCCTGAAGGAACCGGGCTTCCTGCGGGCCTGGCTCCTGCGTGTTACCAGTCCGACCAGGGAGGAGTGGGCCGAGTTCGTCATGGTCTACCAACTGGAAAACCAGGCTGCCCTGGATGCCTATATGGCCAGTCCCGCGCGGGCGCGCCTGATCCAAGAGGTGGCCGACCGCTACGGCGACCGGGCGCCGAGCACGCGCCTCTTTCTCCAGGCGGTCGCAACGATCGAAGCCGAGGGCCACCCTGGCGAATGAGGGATGCCGGTAGGCGAATCACCAAGCGAGCAACTCAACCGGATTGAGCGGGCGCGGACAGCGCCGGCGCCCATCCCGCCTGGCCTGTTTCGACCGGCAACTCACGAACGCGTGCCAACACCATGACCGCTGAAGAACTCCAGATCCGGCCCGCGCGGCCCCAGGATAAGGCCGCCGTGGTCGAATTCACCAAGAACATCTGGGAGGGGTCAGATTACCTGCCCAAAGTCTGGGACGCCTGGCTGGCCGATCCCCGCGGCCGCCTCTATGTCGGGGAGGTTGCGGGCACACCGGTGGCGACCGGACGGGTCGTGCTGCTCTCACCCAGCCAGGCCTGGCTGGAGGGGCTCCGCGTGGACCCCGACTACCAGGGCCGCGGCTATGCCCGCGCGATGCACGATTTCACGGTGAGCGCGGCGCTGGAAATTCCCGGCGTCGAGCGGGTGGGCCTGGCGACCTCGTGGGAGAACGAGGCTGTCCACCACATGAGCCTGGCGAGCGGGATGCACCGGGTGGGCGATTTCCACTACACGGTCGCACCCGCTGCGGCCAACGAGACACCCGCACCGGATGTGTTCGGCCCAGAGGATTTCGCCGCCGTGCGGGCGTTGGTGGCCGCTTCGGAGTGCGCCCGACTGGCGCAAGGGCACATGGCGAACGGTTGGCGGTTTCCGGTGCTCACGGATGCTCTGCTCGCCCAGCTGTTGAGCGAGGGGCAGGTCGTCGGCTATGACCGGGCGGGCCAGCCGGTGGTCCTGGCGCTTCTCGGGCAGAACAAGGAGCGCGCGGATGTCTGGGTCGGCTTCCTGGCCGGTAGCGACCACACCGCGATCCGCGACCTGGGGTGGGCGTTGCGCCGACGGGCAGTGGGGTTGCCGGATACCCGGGTGCGGGCAATGCTCCCGGCGACGCTCTCCGGCTACGCGGCGTTCAACGAGGCCGGGTTCGGCGACCCCGACGATGGCGAGTTCCACGTGTATGTGTTCGAACGCGAGCGATAACCTGGCTCATACAGCGCGGGCCCACCCCAACAGTGGGCGGAGGCATTCAGGGCGAGCAGCACGAGCGTAGTGGTCCAGGCGGCGCCGGGGGCGGGTGATCGGAGACGTCCGAAGTCTCGGAAG
>DOUV01000742.1:2539-2727 GCA_003520455.1 Chloroflexota bacterium
CGAAGTCTCGGAAGAGTTCGGACATCTGATGCCTTGACCGGCGCGCTAGCTCCGCAGCACTTTCGCGATGGCCGTCTCGGCCAGATCGAGATTGAAAGGCTTGGGCAACACGAAATCAACCCCGGCGGCCGCAAGATGCTTCCCGTGCGGCGGGAGCTCCCACCCGCTGATGAGGCCCACCGCCGTGG
>DOUV01000742.1:2755-3231 GCA_003520455.1 Chloroflexota bacterium
AGGTGCCCGCTGCTTGACCGCGCGAGCCACGGCCCAGCCATCCATGCCCGGCAGCCCGAGATCGGTCATCACGATATCGTACCGGCGCACGCGCAAGGAGAGCAGCGCCCGCTCACCACTACTCACGCTCTCCACCTCGTGGCCCAATAACGTCAGGAGCAGGGTACACAGCTCACGCACGTCCTTCTCATCCTCGACAACGAGAATCCGGGCCACGCGCAGGGGCCTCCAATGAGTTGGGCACCGGGGCCCGATCAAAAGCGATCCAGGAGACGAAGCAGGGCACACCCCCAGACCAGCACGTTGAAAAAGAGGGCAACGACGGCCAGAAGCCGCCAATGATGCGCCGTCAGGAGTCGCGTATTCATCCGTTCTCCTCGTGGAGCGTTGATCGTGGCCCGGCCCCGCGCACGCTGACATCGGCGGCGTGGACCGTTCGAACTGTGCTGCCGGCGTCGCGAACGAGCAGGGCACCG
>DOUV01000874.1 GCA_003520455.1 Chloroflexota bacterium
GGTGCTTAAGCGATCGGGGATGGCATCGCCCCAGGCACCAAGGCGACGCGAGTCATCGCGATGTCGGGCCCGAGCGAGCTTCTGATGAAAGCCCGACTCGAGCGGGAGCCGAAACACCCCCGAGCCCTGGCGACATTGCTGGAGGCGATGGCGCTTTGGCAGGGTGCACCGGTCCGCGCTGCACTCTGTGCGGACAGCGCGCGACCTACGTGCGACTCGAGTCTCTTTCGAGAAGCGTTCTTGGACGACGGTGGCGCGCTGTTCAGCGTCGTTTGGGTCCCCGTCCGCGCGGGCCGCCCACGCCGAGACCACCTGCACGGACTCGGTAGCTTCCGAGACCTGGAGCGACTGGTGGTCGAGGAGGTGGCGCGATGATCACTGACGACGTGCGCGCCCGCATTCGGCGGCTGTTCCACGCGGAGCACTGGAAGATCAACACCATCGCAGCCGAGCTCGGCCTTCACCACAACACCGTGGAGCTGGCGTTGTGCACCCATCGCTTCTCCAACCCGCGCTTCCAGTCGGGCCCGTCCAAGCTCGATCCGTATCGGGAGCTCATCGGCGGCACACTCGAGCAGTATCCGCGGCTACGAGCCTCAAGACTGTTCGAGATGCTGCGCGACCGAGGTTACGACGGCAGCATCGGGACCCTACGCCGATACGTGCGACGAGTGCGACCGCGCCCGCAGCATGAAGCATTCTTCAGACTCACCACGCTGCCCGGTGAGCAAGCCCAAGTCGACTGGGGGTCGTTCGGGATGATCACCGTCGGCAACTGCCAGCGGCGGCTCTCGTGCTTCGTGATGGTGTTGGCGTGGTCGAGAGCAACCTTCGCCCGATTTACGCTCGACCAAACTCTCGAGAGCTTCATACGTTGCCATGTGGAAGCATTGCAAACCTTCGGCGGTGCGCCTCGTGAGGCGCTCTACGACAACCTGAAGAGCGTCGTCCTCGAGCGACAAGGAGATCTGATCCGGTTCCATCCCCAGATCCTGGAGCTGGCTGGCCACTACCACTTCGCTCCAAAGCCAGTCGGAGTGCGTCGAGGCAACGAAAAAGGGCGCGTCGAGCGGCGGATCCGAGATCTCCGTGAGTCGTTCTTCGCGGCTCGGCCATTCTCTTCCCTCAGCGATCTCAATGGGCAGGTCGATCGCTGGGTCGAGCAGATTGCGCACGCTCGCAACGTGCCCGACGACCCCTCGCTGACCGTGCGTGAGGCGCTGGAGCAAGAGCGCGAGCGCTTACTGCCGCTGCCTGAGCACCCGTTTGTGTGCGATCGCATGTTGACCATCCGCTCGGGCAAGACCCCGTATGTGCGCTTCGACTGCAACGACTACTCGATCCCGCATACCCTCACGCGCAAGCCGCTGACTCTCCTGGCCTCTGATACGACCGTGCGGGTCCTCGACAGCAACGTCGAAGTCGCCCGACACGCCCGCTGCTGGGAGAAGGGACATCAGATCGAGGATGACGCCCACCTGGAGGGCTTGGCGGAGGTAAAGCGCAAGGCTCGTGCCCACCGCGGACAGAATCGGCTAGCCGCTAGCTGCCCCAGTGCGACCGAGTTCCTGCAGCAGCTCGCGCTGCACGGCGGACACTTGGGTGGGACGACCGCGCGCCTGCTGCGTCTACTCGACCAGTATGGCGCAGCGGAGCTCGAGCAAGGCATTGCCGAAGCTCACAAGCGTAACGCCTTCGCCGCGCAGTCCGTGGCTCACGTGCTCGATCAACGTCGCCGCGCCCGCGGCGCCCCGACACCCATTGAGCCCGTCCTGCCCGACAACCCACGCCTGCGCAACATCGTGCTCGTGCCCCACGCACTCGATAGCTACGACCGGCTGGCGGCAGCATCCGCCACCGAAACCCCGGAGGGCGACCATGACTGATCTGGCCTCGCGGCTGCACGCCTTGGGGTTTTCTGCGCTCGCAGAGAGCCTGGACGACGTCATTTCCATGGTCACCAAGAAACGCTGGAGCTTCACGCAAGCGCTTGAGCACGTCATTGAACTCGAGGAAAAAGATCGCGCTCGACGCGGCCTTGAGCGGCGCACCCGGCGCTCCAAACTCGAGCGCTTCAAGCCCATGGCCGACTACGATTGGAACTGGCCGGATCAAATCGATCGTCCGCTGATCGAGTCGGTGCTGCACCTTGATTTCCTCGAGGCAAAGCGAAACGTCGTGTTCGTCGCTCCTCAGGGCCTGGGCAAGACCATGATCGCGAAAAACATCGCGCATCAGGCCGTCTTGCGGGGCCACACAGCGCTCTTCATCACGGCAGCCGACCTGTTGCTCGACCTTGGAAAGCAGGAATCCAGTCGAGCGCTCGAGCGCCGGATCCGCTACTTCGCCGGCATCACCCTGCTGATCATCGATGAGATCGGCTTCCTGGCCTTCGACAACCGCAACGCCGACCTCCTGTTTCAGATCGTAAGCAAGCGCTACGAGAAGAAGAGTCTGGTCCTATACGTTACTTGGAATCAGCTCTCGACGAGCCGATCCAAGGAGGCCCATGGCTGGCAGCGCCAAGGAGATTCGGTGGGAGCGCTTCCCACGCGTGAAGGCCCTCGCTGAGGGCAAGAAATGGCTCGAGATCCAGCACACGCTCGGCCTTGCCACGAACACGATCGAGGCGTACGCGCGCGGGCTCGATGACTTCCTCCGCTGGTGCAAGAAGGTCCGCGTCGATGCCGTGAAGGCCGGCCGCGCCGAGGTGGCGGGCTTTATCGGCGACCTCCGCACGCGACCGAGCCCGCGTGGCGCCAACGTCGTCTCGATCGAGTCCGGTGTCGGCCTCTCGAACGCGACGATGCAGCAGCGCCTCACCGCGATCCGCCTCTTCTTCGACTACCTCATCGAGGAAGGTCATCGCGAGACCAACCCAGTTGGGCGCGGTCGCTACACCGCTGGCAAGGGCTTCGGCATCGGGAAGCGCGAACGCGGGCTTCTCCCTCGCCGCAAGAAGCTCCCATGGATCCCGAACGACGAAGAATGGCGACGACTGCTCGACGAGGCGCGCGGCGAAACGATCCGCAACCGCTGCATGCTCGCCTTGGCGTACGACGCCGGGCTCCGTCGCGAGGAGCTGTGCGGGCTCGCGTCCACCGACATCCAGCCGGCACATCGCCTGCTGCGGATTCGCGCAGAGACAAGCAAGAGCTACCAAGATCGGATCGTTCCGTACTCGGAGACGACGGGTGTTTTGCTCGCCGCCTACCTTGAGCATCGTCGAGGGCTGTCACGCAAACGAGGCCCGCTCTTCCTGTCCGAGTCGCGCCGCAACCGCACCGAGCCGATCACGTTGTGGACGTGGTCGAAGGTCGTGCGACGCATCGCAAACGCCGCCGAGTTGCCACAGTTCTCGACGCACACGCTCCGGCACCTGTGCCTGACCGACCTCGCGCGCGCGGGCTGGGACCTCCACGAGATCGCTCGCTTCGCTGGCCACCGCAACGTGTCCGTCACGCAGCAGTACATCCACCTGTCGGGGCGCGACCTCGCGGAGAAGCTCGCGAAGGGGATGGCGCAGGTCCACGAGTGGCGCGCGCGCCAGATTCACGATCTTTCCGAGACGAAGGAGAACGCATGACCGCCACGGCACGCAAGCTCACGAAGACGGAGCCATGGCGGTCGCCCTTCCACCGCGCCCGCTATCGTCGTGACGGCGAGCTGACCAAGAAGGAGCGAAACGCCATCGTCGCGCACTTCGAGCGCCGTGAGCCCTGGCGTCGACGTCGCGCGAGCGGTCTCCGGCACCTCCCCGAGGCTCATCCTCTCGCGCCGCTCCTTCGCCCGGTGCGTGATGCCCTCGAGTTCATGGGCACCAAGCCCACCGATCGCAACGCGACGCTCAGCATCTTGCTGCGCGCGTGCCTCGAGACAGGCACCACGTTCTGGGGGTGGGATCGGGAGCAGTGGGTCGCTCTGCTCGGCAGCCACTCTCGCGCGTTTCGTGCGCGGCACCAGGGGCGCGTCTCGCAGAGCGTTCGTCTCGAGATCGCCGCCGTGGCCTACCTCCACGGCTGGTTTCGGGACGTGCTCGCGCTCGGTCGCTTCCAGCGAGACGCCCTCGCTCGACGCGCCTTCGGCACGGATGCGATCGACGAGGCAGCTCGTCGCCTCCTGGAACCGCTGAAGCAGTGGGGGTATGAGACGAGCACCCCGCATCTGAGCTGCTTGTGCGAGATGCTCTTGCTCAACGAGAGCCCACTCGTGGATGCGATCACCGCCGGCCACCTCGAACGTTGCCGACGCAAGGTCGACGCGAGCAAACGCTCACTGTACTTCCAGCTCGCCAAGGCGCTCTCCATCGACGGCGTGCTCGACGCACCGCTGCCCACCGCGCAGCCCGTGGCGCCGCAAGAGCGCGTGG
>DOUV01000818.1 GCA_003520455.1 Chloroflexota bacterium
CGCCGTGCCGCGTGCGCGGGTCGCGGTCTTCGTCGGCAACGCCTGGGACCCGCAGGAGGGCCGCGAGACACCCTGGATCGACATCGCCCGACAACTCGCCGGCGATGAGGGGGTCGCCGCGCTGGGGGCCGCGGCGCGAACGACGCCACCCGGTACTGTGTCCCTCGGTCGGCTCTTCGAAGCCGCCGGAGGCCCGGTGCTGGTCCTCTTCGACGAAGTGCTGAACTTCATCAACCGCCACCGCGGTCTGGCCGAGCCCTTCTACGCCTTCATCCAGAACCTGACCGTTGCGATGACCGGGACGGGCCGGGGCGCGGCGGTGATCAGCCTGCCGCGCAGCCAGGTGGAGATGACCGAGTGGGACCTGCAGTGGCAGGAGCGGATCACCAAGGTCGTGCGGCGAGTGGCCAAAGACCTGATCGCCAACGATGAGGCCGAGATCGCCGAGGTGGTGCGCCGGCGGCTCTTCGAAGATCAGGGCAACGAGCGGACGCGCAAGCGGGTCGCCAAAGCGTTCGCCGACTGGTGTTTCGAGCGCCGGGCGCAGTTGCCGCCCGAGTGGACCGCGGTGGACACTGCCACCACCGAGGCGGGGGCACGCGACTATCTCCAGAGCCGCTTCGAGGCCACCTACCCCTTCCACCCCGCGACTCTCTCGGTCTTCCAGCGCAAGTGGCAGGCCCTGCCCCAGTACCAGCAGACGCGCGGCACCCTCGCGATGCTGGCCCAATGGATCTCCTGGGCCTACCGCGAGGGCTTCACCCAGGCGCGCCGGGAGCCACTGATCACCCTCGGGTCCGTCCCGCTCGACGTGGCCGACTTCCGCAGCGTCGTGCTGGGCCAGCTCGGCGAATCACGCCTGTTGGCTGCTATCGACGCCGACATCGCCGGGGCCCATTCTCACGCCCGCGCGCTGGATGCCGACACGAAGGGGGCACTGCTGCGCGCCATCCACCGCCGCGTCGGCGCTGCGATCCTCTTCGAGTCCTCCGGCGGCCAGACCGATAAGATCGCCCACCTGCCCGAGCTGCGCTTTGCCCTGGGTGAGCCCGAGGTGGATACGACCTCCATCGATACCGCCGCGCTCGCCCTGGAATCGCGGGCCTTCTACATCCGCCGGGTCGGCACCGACGGCTTCCAGATTCGCCATCAGCCGACCCTGAAGAAGGTGGTGAGCGACCGGCGCGCATCACTCGACCAGGAGAGCGAGATCCGCCCGGCCATCCGGAACCTGGTCAAGACTGAGTTCGACCGCGGCCGTAGTATCCCTATCGTTCCCTTTCCGGCAGACGGTGCCGAGATCTCGGACTCTCCGAAACTTACCCTGGTTGTGATGGACCCATCCGTCGAATGGAACGGGAGCGAGGGCCTGCGCGAGCGCCTCGCGGAGTGGACCAGGCAGCGGGGCAACTCACCCCGGCTCTACCCCGGCGCGCTCGTGTGGGTGCTGAAGAAGCCCGGGCGCGAGCTGCGCGGCAAGGTCGAGGACTGGCTAGCCTGGAAGCGTGTCAAACAGGAGATCGACGCCGGGACGCTGGGCGGCGACTTCGACCGCACCGAGCGCGCCCAGATCCAGACGACCGTCAAGGAGGCCGAAGACGCCTCCGGTGACGAGGTGTGGGCCAGCTACCGGTACATCGTGCTGGCCGACAGCGAGGAGCAGGACGGTCTCAAGGTGATCGACCTCGGTGCCGGCCACGCCAGCGCCGGTGAGACGCTTACCGGGCGGGTCATTGCAGCATTGAAATCGCAGGCATTGCTCAACGAGTCCGTGGGGGCCGGCTATCTCGACCGCAACTGGCCACCGGCGCTCAAAGAGTCGGGCACCTGGCCACTGGCCAGCCTGCGGCAGAGCTTCTTGAACGGCGCCCTGACCCGGCTCCTCGACCCGGACACCGTGCTGCGCATGAAGGTCGTTGAGTTTGTCCTCAGGGGCGAGCTTGGCCTGGCCTCCGGCCCACAATCCGACGGCGGCTACGAGCGCGTCTGGTTCGCAGAACCGCTCTCCACCGACGAGGTGGCATTCGAGTCCGGCGTCTTCCTGCTCCGCAAGGCGAAGGCGCAGGAGCTGAGAGACGTACCGAAGCTGGCGCCGGGTCCGGTGCGTGGTGCAGCCGGGACCTCACTGGAGCCTCAGCAGCACCCTGGTCCTGTCGAAAGTGGAGAGCCGTCGCCCGTGGACGGTGGAGAACAGCCCGCTGGGCCTGCTGTTGTCTCGCAGACGACGCTTCGCCTCACCGGCCCCGTGCCGCCGGAGATGTGGAACCGCCTGGGGACGAGGCTGATTCCCAAGCTGCGGTCGGGCACCGACCTCACAGTGCGTGTCGAATTCACCGTGACGGTGAATGTGGGCGTCGCGCGGAGCTTGCGAGCTGAGTTGAGCCAGATCCTGGAGGATCTTGGGGTGGCGGGCAGTGTGAAGCTTGAGGGCGGATAATCGTCTATGCGCCGGACGTTGATGTCGGGTTGAGGCGGTGCGGCGAGCACAGGGACGGAATGGAGATCGTGGACCAAATCGCAATCAAAGAAGCCCTGCTGGTGGTCAGCGACGGCACCTCCGGCCGGCTGGCGGCCCTGGCGGCCTCCCTGCCCACGGCCCGCC
>DOUV01000413.1 GCA_003520455.1 Chloroflexota bacterium
GGGCCGAGGGCTGGTTGCGCCGGGCGCTCTCAGTTGCACCGCGGAACCCTGAGGTCCATTTCCGTCTGGGCGACCTCTACCTGGACCAGGAGCGAGCGCCGCAAGCGATCCGCGAGTTGCAGGCCGCGACGGCGGGGGCACCGGGGGAGGCCTCCTACCAGGCGCGGCTGGCTGAGGCGTTGCAGACCATGGGGCTGCAGGCCGATGCGATCCAGGCGGCCGAACGGGCCGCCGCTCTGGCTCCCGAGGTGGCGGGATACCAGCGGCTGCTCGGCGAGCTCTACCGGCAATCGGGGCAACGCAAGCGGGCGGTGGCGGCCTACCGGCGGGCCCTGGCGCTCGATCCGGGCGATGCCGGGGCGCGGGAAGCGCTCCAGGCACTTGACCCTACGTTGGAAAAGCCGTAGGGCGTGGCGGCCATCTGCTTCATGCTTCACTCTGGCGAGTCACGGCTGTCCAGCGGCTGCGCATCTGCCATCACGTATCCCCGCTTCCGTTGGATGGAAGAGTTGCAGTGGCCAGTGTGCTCTCGTTGATTCTGGGCCAAAGGTTACGCTCCGCCTGGCGAAAGGCCCGTCGTCTCGACATCGCCAGGTCGCTGCCAGCAGCCCCTTCGGCGCGCACCTGGGTATCCGCGGGACAGAGGAGTGTTGCCCTCACGCCAATCATCTGGCCCAGCCTTGCGTTTCTCTTCACGGCGCTGGTGGGAGTGTGGGTCGCATACAACCGGGCGGGGGCGTGGGCGCGGTTCGGGTTGATCGCCTTGGGGATCGCACTGGCGCTTGGCCTCGCGGTGGTCGTACGCTGGGGCGGCGAACGGGCATTGGGAGTGATCGGCGTTGGGTGTGCTCTGTTGGCAGCGGGAGTGGGCTCCGATTTCTTGCTGGTGCGTGAGCCGATGGTAACCGGGGGAGAAGCGTTTGCGCCGCTGCGGTGGATCGGGCTCTGGTTTCACGCCTACCGGGCAGCTATCCCGCTGGCTGAGAATATCCACCGCAACGCCGCCGCCGGCGCGCTGGCGATCTTGCTTCCCTTGGGAGCGGCCGGGTTGCTGTGGGCGCGGGCACAGCACTCTTCGGCAGTTACGTCCATCTGCACCTTGGCCCTGGTCCCGGCGCTGGTGGCTTTGATCTTGACGTCCTCCTGGGGGGCGTGGGTCGGGCTATCAGCGGGGGTGATCGTGGCCGGGTTGTTGAACTGGCGGGGATATGCTCCTCTGCGCCGACAGAGTTCGCGTTGGACTCCGCCTAAACGGCTGGATTGTGCCCTCTTCTCCGCCGCGGTGCTTCTCCTGCTGGGTGGCTTCTGGGTCGCAGTCACATTCCCGGCGGTTGAAGATACGTTGCGGGCGGCGGGCGCCGGCCAGTCGGTGATTGGCCGGATCGAGATATGGCGCCAGATGCTGACCCTCGTCCGGGATTATCCCCTCACGGGGAGCGGACTGGGCAGCACGGTGATGGTCTACTCGACCTACGTCCTCCTGCTCCAGGTGGCGTACTTTTTCCACGCCCACAACCTGTTCTTGCAGGTCGCCGTCGAGCAGGGGGTGCCGGGCCTGGCCGCCTTTTTATGGTTGGTGGCGGCGAGCGGGCGCCTCCTCGCCCGGGCTGAGCCAGGAGGCCTGCAGGGGTCGATATTCCGGGCCGCGGGGCTGGCTTCACTCGTCGCGCTGCTGGTCCACGGGATGGCCGACGCGGAGCTCTACGCCAGCCCATTGGTCCCGGTGACCTTCGTGCCGATCGGGACGGCCCTGGCCATCCACTCGCTCCGAATGAAACGCTACGATCCGAGCCCGGCGTTCCAGCTGGCCAGCGCCGCGAGCATTCGCCAGAGGGCCCTCGGCCCGATCCTCTGGCTCACGGCCGGGCTCCTGGCGGTGGGCCTCTGGCTCCTTCCCCGATCGCGGGCGATCTTCGAAGCCAACGCCGGTGCCGTCGCACAGACCCGGGCCGAACTCTCAGTCTACCGCCGCCCGAAGTGGCCCATCCAAGATGCTCTGCGCCGCTCGCCGGCCGTCAACCTCGATCCGGCCATTGCGCGGTACGACGCCGCGTTGGCGCTGGATCCGGCGAACGTGACCGCCAACCAGCGGCTCGGGCAGATCGAGATCGCGCGGGGCCAATACGAGAGGGCTCGCCGGCACCTGGAAGCGGCCTATGCGAGCGGACCGGATCGGGCAGAGACGCGGCAGATGCTGGGGGAAGTCTACGCGGTGACCGGCCAGATTCCGCGCGCGGCGGCGCTCTGGCGGACGGTGCATGGAAACCAGAGGCAACTCGGGCTGCGGCAGTGGTGGTACCTGCATCTCGGGGAGCGGACCCTGGTGGCGCGAATCGCGGAGGCGGCGGCGTTGGCCCGAGGGAGCCAACAAGGACCGTGCGGTTCGTCGAGATGGCAGAATGGCATGACCATCGCCAGCACCCGCGTCCGGGGTGCGGCCTCTCCCATATGGAATAGCGCTGCAGGGTGCCGGCAAGGAGTTGAGCAATGAGCCAACAACTGTGGCCCACGCTGGGGCTCATCGGCCTCTCCGTGATTACAGGGGTGGCAGGGCAGACCGTCCTCAAACTGGGGGTGGCGAGCTCGGGCCCGAGAGGGGTCGCGGTCGATCCGGTGGCGATTGTAACACTGATCCTCCGCTCACCGCTCGTGCTCTTCGGGTTTCTGCTCTACGGCGTCGGGGCTCTGGCCTGGGTCGTCGTCCTGTCTCGACTCGATCTGAGCTACGCCTATCCCTTCCTGGCCCTCAACTTTGTCCTGGTCGCGATCGTTTCCCAGGTCGTGCTGTCGGAGAGCGTTCCAATGGTGCGATGGCTGGGCATCGGCTGTATCTGCGTTGGGATTTTGCTGGTCGCGCGCAGCGCTGCGCGGTGAGAGAGCGAACGACTGTTGGGAAGCCGCACGAGCGCGGCGCGGGTGCGTGTGACGGCCGATGATGAAGAGCAATGGAGTTCAAGGTTTCATGATTTCAAAGACAACGACACTGATCTCGCCTTACGGCGGCACATTGGTGGACCTGCTCGTCCCGCACGAGGCGCGGGAGGCGCTCAAAGCCTATGCCAGCCGACTGCCCTCGATCCTCCTGTCAGAACGGTCGGCCTGCGACCTGGAGTTGCTGGTGGTGGGGGCATTCTCTCCGTTAGAGCGCTTCATGGGGCGGGACGACCACCAGCGCGTGCTCGATGAGATGCGCCTGACCAGCGGGCACGTCTTCCCCATCCCGATGACCCTCCCGATCGAGGCGGAGGCGGCGATTCACCTGGATCAGGACGTAGCACTCCGCAACGCCAAGAACGAACTCCTGGCGGTGATGACGGTCGAGGAGATGTACGAGTGGGATCGGGACGAGGTTGCCCAGAAAGTCTTCGGCACGCTGGACCTGCGACATCCACTCGTGGCTGAGATGCACCGCTGGGGCCGGCTCAACATCTCCGGCCGGCTGCGGGTCCTGCAACTCCCGCCCCGCTACGACTTCCGGGACTTGCGCCTCACCCCCGCCCAGACCCGCCGCCGGCTCGAACAATTGAGTCGCTCAAGATTCCAAATCGAAAATCCGCACTCCGCCATCCGCAACCCGCGATTGAACGTGGTGGCCTTCCAAACCCGCAACCCGCTGCATCGCGTTCACGAGGAGTTGACCAAGCGGGCGACTCAGGAAGTGGACGGTGTGTTGTTACTGCACCCGGTGGTGGGCATGACGAAACCCGGAGATGTGGACCACTACACGCGTGTGCGGACCTACAAGGCGTTGGCGGAGCGCTACTACGATCCCGACCGGATCGTGCTCTCGCTACTGCCGCTGGCCATGCGCCTGGCCGGGCCACGGGAGGCTCTGTGGCACGCCCTGATCCGGCGCAATTATGGTGCTAACCACCTGATCGTCGGGCGCGACCACGCCAGCCCGGGCAAGGACTCCACCGGGAAGCCCTTCTACGGGCCCTACGACGCACAGGCGCTTGTCCAGCGTTTCAGCGAGGAACTGGGGATCGCGGCGATCCCCTTCCGCGAACTCGTCTACCTGCCCGAGGAGGGGCGATACGAGGAGGTCTCGAAGGTCCCGGCCCATGCGCGCATCGCCTCGATCTCAGGCACCGAGGTGCGAAACGAGTATCTGAACAACGGTCGCGCTTTGCCGGGATGGTTCACCCGGCCCGAGGTGGCCGCGATCCTCGCCGAGAGCTACCCGCCGCGCCACCGCCAGGGGGTCTGCGTCTGGTTCACGGGACTGAGCGGGGCGGGCAAGTCCACGACGGCCGAGATCTTGACCGTCCTGTTGCTCGAGCATGGCCGGCAAGTCACGCTGTTGGACGGCGACGTGGTGCGAACGCACCTCTCGAAGGGATTGGGGTTCGGCAAGGAGGACCGGGACATCAACATCCGGCGCATCGGATTCGTCGCCGCCGAGATCGTGCGGCACAGCGGGGTGGTGATCTGCGCGGCGGTCAGCCCGTATCGCTCGACCCGCAACGATGTTCGCAACATGGTAGGCTCGGACCGCTTCGTCGAGGTCTTCGTGGACACGCCGATCGAGGTCTGCGAGCAGCGGGATGTCAAGGGGATGTACGCCAAGGCCCGCCGCGGCGAGATCCGTGGCTTCACCGGGATTGACGATCCGTACGAGTCCCCGCTCCACCCCGAGATCACCCTCGACACCACGACGCACACGCCCGAGGAGAATGCCCGCCTGATTCTGGACTATTTGATCCAGGGGGCTTTTGTACGTGTCGAAGCGAACGGCAGTGAAAATGGAACCAATCAGGCTCGATTGACGGGCCCATCATCGCAGGAGCATGACTGTGTTCGGATTTCTTAAGAAGAGGCAGCCCAAGCTCTTCGTCATTGGTCTTGACTGTGCCGTACCGCAATTGGTCTTCGAGCGCTGGCGAAACGAGCTTCCCAACCTGAACCGGCTGATGTCAGAAGGTGCCTACGGCGAACTCACCAGTTGCACGCCGTGCATCACCGTTCCGGCCTGGAGCGTGATGACCTCCAGCAAAGACCCGGGGGTGCTCGGGATCTACGGTTTCCGCAATCGCTCCGACCACTCCTACGATCGCCTGATGATCGCGACCGGTACGGCGGTCAAGGAACCGCGGGTGTGGGAGCTGCTGGGGCAGGCCGGCAAGCGCGTGGTGACGATCGGCGTCCCGGGCACCTATCCCCCACGGCCGGTCAACGGCGCGGCGATTGGCTGTTTTCTCACGCCCCAGACGGTCATCGGAAACGGCCAGGGAGCGAAGAAGTCCGCGACGTTCACCTATCCGGCCGAATTAAGCCAGCAGGTAAATGCGTGGGCCGGCGGTGAATATCTGGTTGACGTGAAGCAATTCCGCACCGACGACAAAGATTTTCTGCTGCGCCAAATCTACGATATGACCCGGCAGCACTTCAGAGTCGTCCGTGAGATGATGCACTTCCAGCCCTGGGACTTCTTCATGTTCGTGGAGATGGGCACCGACCGGATCCATCACGGCTTCTGGAAGTACCACGATCCCACCCATCCCAAGTATGAGCCCGGCAATCCTTATGAGAACAGCATCCGCGAATATTACCGGTATATCGATGGCGAGATCGGTGAGCTCCTGGGGATGCTCGACGACAGTACGGCCGTGATCGTCGTTTCCGACCACGGGGCCAAGAAGATGGACGGCGGCATCTGCGTGAACGAATGGTTGATCCGAGAGGGCCTGCTGACGCTCGCAGGCGAGTATCCCGCCCAACCGGCCGCGCTCGGGAAGCTCAAGGTCGATTGGTCCAGAACGAAGGTGTGGGGCGAGGGTGGCTACTACGCCCGCATCTTTATGAACGTGCGGGGGCGTGAGCCTCGGGGTGCCATCGCGCCGGAAGAGTACGAGCGCGAGCGCGAGGCGCTTGCAGAGCGAATCAAAAGTGTGCGGGGACCAGGCGGCGAAGATATCGGCACGCGGGTGTTCAAGCCGCAGGAGATTTACCGCCGCGTGAACGGCGTCGCGCCCGACCTGATCGTCTACTGGGGAGATCTGTTCTGGCGGTCGGTCGGCAGCATCGGGTACCCAGAGATCTGGACCTTTGAGAATGATACGGGCCCGGATGACGCGAATCATGCCCAGCAGGGGATGTATATCCACTGGCATCCGAAGAAGAAGTCTGGCGGACGGGCACTGAACGGACTCCAGATCATGGACGTCGCGCCAACGGTTCTGAAGTACTTCGATCTCGCAGTGCCGGCGGATATGCAAGGCCACGCAATCCCGCTGGAATGATGGCGTGGGTGATCCGGTGACGGCCAAAGAATGCGAAATCAGAGGCGCATCCCCGCGACGCCTCCACTTGAGTCGCCTGTTTTTGCCACGAATTACACGAATTTCACAAATCTGTTCTCCTTTTCGTGTCAATTCGTGGCCGAAAGTTGATTCCTTTTAGGAGAGGTCGGGTAGCAAGATTCAGAGACGGAGTCGCCCTTTTCAGCGACTGAACCAGGTGTTTGTACACGGAGGTGTATTCATGGTACGGACAGTGGTCAGGTCGTTCCTGCTCACCATCATCGCAGGCGTCGCAGGTTTACGGCTTATCTTCGCCTACATCGATCCGAACACCGGTGGCATGCTGTTCCAGATATTGGCCGTGGTGTTTGCCTTCTTCAGCGGGTTCATGCTGTTCTTCTCCCGCCAGATCCGAACGACCCTCGCGCGCGTCCAGCGTATCCTCCGCCGGGAGCAGTGAGCGCGGAGGAGGAGACCCAAGCGCCGGGAGACGCAGATGAATTCGTTGAGATCGGAGTGCGGAATGCAAACGCTCATCCTGGGGCTCGATGCCTTCGATCCATCCGTATTTGAGAGGCTCTCCGAACAAGGGAAGGTGCCTCATCTGACCAGGTATGTCGAGGCGGGTGGCTACTCGCGATTTGCCGTGACCGACCCTCCCCAAAGTGAGGTTTCGTGGACAAGCATCGCCACCGGGCTCAACCCCGGCGGACACGGCGTCTTTGACTTTGTCCACCGCGATCCGGCCACGTACACCCTCAGCGTCTCCCTCCTGCCGACCAAAAGTAACCTGTTTGGAACCCAGTTTGTTCCTCCTTATACAGCTCGGACGATCTTTGATCAGGCGGTTCGGCAAGGGTTCCCGGCGACGGTGTTGTGGTGGCCGGCGACCTTTCCGGCGCGTCCCGAATCCCCGGTTCGTACGCTTCCGGGGCTTGGCACACCGGACATCCACGGGCGCTTAGGGGTCGGCACCCTGTTTTCGAGCGACCCCGACCTGCAACAAGCAGAGCGGAAAACACGGGTCGTCACCCTCAAGGAAGCCGGCAGGAATCGATACCGAGGGCGCCTGGGCGGCCCGGCGAAGAAGAGCCGTGATGGCAGCCAGGAAGCTGTCGTCGAGTTGGCACTCGAGCTGGCGGCCGACAACACAGGACGGCTGACAATCGACAGACAATCGATCGAGCTCATCGAAGGACAGTGGAGTCCGATTATAGAAGTCACCTTCAAGATGGGGCTGTTTGTCAAGGTTCGTGCGCTGACGCGCGCCATTCTGACCCAGGTGCGGCCGGATACACGGTTGTACTTCCTCCCACTCCAACTGCATCCGCTGCATTCACCGTGGCGGTACGGGACGCCGGGTTCATTTGTCAAAGAGACGTGGGCCAATTGTGGTCCGTTCCTCACGGTTGGCTGGCCGCAGGATACAACCGGGCTCGAAGATCAATGCATCAGCGATGAGCAGTTTCTCCGGTTGTGTGAAACGATCGATGCCGGGCGCGAACGCGTGCTGATGTACTACCTCCCACACTTTCACGAAGGAATTCTGGCTTCTGTTTCTGATACGTTGGATCGAGTCCAGCACATGTTCTGGCGGGAGCGTCCGGATATCATCGATGAATGGTACATCAAACTGGACGCCATGATCGGGCGAGTTGAACAGAAAGTGGCCGGGTCAGGCAAGGATCAGACGAAGGTTGTGATCGTCTCAGACCATGGATTCTCGGACTTCAACCACAAGGTCCATCTGAATCGCTGGCTGATCGATCATCAGTATCTGGCTCTCGAGAATGAGAATGAATCGGGAAGCCTCCAGGACGTAGATTGGAGTCACAGCCGGGCATACGGCGTCGGCCTGAACAGCATCTACCTGAATCTTGCCGGGCGAGAGGGACAAGGGTGCGTGCCGCTCAGCGAATCGCTCGAGGTGATCGACACGCTCCGCAGAGAGTTGTTGGCCTGGCGCGGGCCTGACGGGCGCGCCGTGGTGCAGCAGGCCTGGTCACAGGGCGAAGCGTTCGAAGGGCCGCTGTCGGCGTACGGTCCCGACCTGGTCGTAGGCTTTGCCCCCGGGTATCGAGCGTCGGCACAAACGGGGCTGGGCCAGTGGGAACCGGTCACCATTGAGCCCAACCACGATCACTGGGGCGCCGATCACTGCCTGAACGCCCACGTTGTGCCCGGGGTTCTCTTCGCGAACCGGGATCTCACGAACTACCCACATCCCTCCTACCGCGACTTCCCGGCACTCACGATTGAAGCAGTCCCCGATACCAGTCACTCGGCGCCGCCACCATCTTCGTATGGCAAAGAGGATCAGGAGATTATAGAAGAAAGGCTGAAGAGCCTTGGGTATCTTTAAACAGCGTATCGTCTCGAAACGGGAGATTCCTCTCGTCTTCGCGGCATGTGTTGTTCCGATCTATAGTTGGTCGATTATTCGATTCTTCGATCGGATAACCGGCTGGTTGTACTTTCTGAATATCTGGGAGATTCTCAGCATCTTCGCTTACACGGTGGTTTTCGCCCTACTTGAGAGCCTCTTACTCCTGTTGGCCGTGATTCTCCTCGCCACGGTCCTTCCGGACAGGTTCTTTCGCGATCGGTTCGTCCCCCATGGGACGAGCGCCGTATTGCTCGTTTCGCTTTGGGCTGTTGCCGCCCAGTACAATGACGAGGCTCTACGCCAGTGGCCGACAAGGATCATCCTTTTTTGGTTGATGGTCGCGGTGATTACCATCGCGATACCCCACCTCATCACACAACGCAACCGGCGAGTCGAGGGCGCGATCCAATCTGTGTCCGAGCGATTCGTAGTCATGCTCTACCTGTATGTTCCCATCACGCTCCTGAGTCTCGCTGTTGTTGTCCTCAGGAATGTATAAATGAATACGCAACTCAACCGGCGCGACCTTCTCAAACTGCTTTCGATGCTGGCAGCCACCCCGTTTTTCTACCAGCACTCTGCTGCTCCCGGGACAACGCGGCGCGGTCTGTCGACCGGCGATGATGTGCCGAACGTGCTTGTTCTCGTGTTCGACACTCTCTCTGCAAAGCACATGTCCCTGTACGGATACCATCGGGAAACGACCCCGAATCTAACAAGGTTCGCACAGCGGGCGACGGTCTATCATAGACATTATGCCGGTGGAAACTACACGACACCGGGCACGTCGTCACTGTTGACAGGTTCCTATTCATGGTCACACCGTGCCTTCAATCATGAGGGGACGGTGATTGCCGAGTACAGGCAACGCAACTTGTTCAGCGAATTTGCCGGGGGACCTCATCATCAGGTCGCATATTCACACAACTTACTCGCCGCATCGCTTCTGCAACAATTTCATGAAAATATAAATGAATACATACACGCGCGCCGATTTGCGCTTACCGACGGACAAATCGCCGATCTGGTATTTCCGCGCGACGAAGGAATCGCTTATCGAAGCTTTGAGGATCTGATTTTGCAACGCGGGGAAATGCCGAGCTCGCTCCTCCTCTCTTTCATTGATCGAGTCAGGAATCGTGTCGATAAGCGCGAGATTATGAAGAGGTATTCGAAGCGCTATCCTAAAGGTGTGCCCGAGCTCTTCAAGCTCTTCTTTACGCTGGAAGGCACGTTGGACGGAATCAAAGAGACAATACATCGATCCCCCCAACCTTTCTTGGGCTACTTTCACCTGCTACCGCCCCATGAGCCCTACAGGCCGCGGCGTGAATTTATCGACCGCTTCAACGATGGGTGGAAGGCTGCAGCGAAACCCGAACGTTTCTTCTCAGACGGGCACTCTGTCAAAGAGCTCAATCAATGGCGCCGCGAGTATGACGAATACCTCGCATACGCTGATTCAGAGTTTGGGCGCTTCTACGATTTTCTGGAGCAATCCGGTCTTCTCGATAACACCTACTTCGTCTTTACGTCCGACCACGGCCAACTGTTCGAGCGGGGCGTACACGGTCACGTCACGCGGCTCCTCTATGATCCTATCATTCATGTGCCCCTGCTCATTTCGAGGCCCGGGCAGCAACAGCGCGAGGATGTGCACGTGCTGACGAGTTGTGTGGATCTCTTGCCGACTCTCCTTCACGTCGCGGGGCGGCCAATCCCCGAGTGGGCTGAGGGCGAAGTGCTCCCCCCGTTTGGCCTCAAGGAAGTCAGAGCAGGGCGCAGGGTCTACTCAATCGAGGCGACAATCAATCGAAAAGTAGCACCCCTGACCGTGGCGACAGTCGCAATGATTCATGACAGGCATAAACTTGTTCACTACTTTGGGTATGGAAGCGTCAAAGATGAGTATGAGCTGTACGACCTGCACAACGACCCTGACGAGATGGAAGAGCTGTACTCAGCTGGGCATTCCATTGGAAAGGATCTCCACCACGAATTGGATGAGAAGCTGCAAGTCGTGAATGAGCGGTATCTTCGTGGCAAGCGGGACAGGCCGGCAAACGCGGGGCGGAGCGGAAAATGAGCTACCGGTGAGTAGGTAGCAGGTGCAGAAGGATCTCGAGAGGTTTATGGACTTTTCCTGGACAGAAGAGCAGCTTGCATACAAAGCGGCGGTCGTCGAATTTGCGCGGCGCGAACTGAACACGGGTTTGATCGAGCGTGATAGGAACGGCGAGTTCTCCCGGGAGAGTTGGCAAAGGTGCGCCCAATTCGGCATCCAAGGGCTCCCCATTCCCGCGGAGTACGGCGGTGTCGGCACTGACATCATGACGACGATGCTGGCAATGGAAGGGCTTGGCTACGGCTGCCGTGACAACGGCTTGATCTTTGCCCTCAACGCCCAGCTCTGGAGCGTGCAACTCCCGATTCTCACCTTTGGGACCGAAGCACAAAGGCAGAAATATCTGCCCGGGCTGTGCAGTGGTGAGCTCATCGGTGCTCACGGAATGACCGAACCAGACTCGGGTTCCGATGCCTACAGCCTCCGCACCCGGGCTGAGCGCTGCGACGGGGGCTATGTCCTCAATGGAAGCAAGATGTTCGTCACGAATGCCCCGATGGCCGACCTGGCTGTCATTTTCGCCACCCTGGACGCGGGCAAAGGCATGTGGGGAATCACTGCGTTCTTGGTGGAGCGTGGCAGGCCGGGCTTCCGCGTCAGCCGCGATCTGGAAAAGATGGGGCTCCGTACGTCGCCGATGGGTGAAGTGATCTTGCAGGATTGTTTTGTGCCGGTCGAGAACCGGTTGGGGCCAGAGGGCGCGGGCGCCCGAGTCTTCAACAGTTCGATGGAGTGGGAACGCAGCTGCATTTTGGCCAGTCACGTGGGGGCTATGGAGCGCCAACTGGAAGCAAGCATCAGATATGCTCGGGAGCGCCGCCAATTTGGCCGGCCTATTGGTAAGTTTCAATCTGTGGCCAATCGCATCGCCGACATGAAGGTCCGGTTGGAAACCGCCCGCTTGATTCTGTACAAGGTGGCCTGGCTCAAGAAGATGAGCAAGCCGGCCGTCATGGAGGCTGCCCTTGCGAAGCTCTACTTGAGTGAGTGTTTCGTCCAATCGAGCCTGGATGCCATTCGAATTCATGGTGGTTACGGTTACATGGCTGAGTTTGAGATAGAACGCGATCTACGTGACTCTATCGGTGGGACCCTCTACTCGGGCACATCTGATATCCAGCGGACAATCATTGCGCGCCTGCTGGGGCTATAGATAGCGGGAAAGCTGAAAAGCTTTCGCTTGGGGGTGAATCATGGCTTATCTGCTCCACCAGTTGCTGACTGAGAGTGCAAGACGCGTTCCGAAGAAAGAAGCAGTTCGTTTCGAGGGACGAGGACTTACGTATCAAGATCTGGATGTGCTCACAAATCAAGTGGCGCGGACGCTGAAAGCGGCCGGTGTGCGAAGGGGCGACAGGGTAGGTATTTACCTTCACAAGTCAATCGCCTCTGTCGTCAGTTTGTTTGGTATTTTGAAAGCCGGCGGCGTCTACGTTCCCCTCGATCCCAACGCGCCGGTGAAACGGCTGGCCTACATGGCTCGAAACTGCGACATCAAAGTAATGCTGACCTCTACGGACAAGCTAGAGGCACTCCCTCAATTTTTCGCTGAGGGAGTGCCCCTGGCGACCTTCGTGTTGACCGACAATCGGGAACTCGAGGTGAGCACTCTCCCGGACGCGGTTCGGCTCATATCTTGGGACGATGTACGTGGGCAAGAGGGAGGAGCGCTCCCTCCACCTGGCACGATTGAGACCGACCTGGCCTATATTCTTTACACCTCAGGCTCGACCGGCGACCCAAAGGGTGTAATGATCTCGCACCGAACCATATTTACTTTTATTAACTGGTGCCATGAAACTTTTTGCATGACTGAGGATGATCGAGTCACCAGCCATGCCCCGCTGCATTTTGACCTCTCGACCTTCGACATCTACGTAACGATAAAAGCTGGCGGTACCATCATAATAGTCCCCGAAAAGTTATCGATCTTCCCTATTCGGTTGGTTCGGCTGTTGCAGGATGAAGGTGTTACAGTGACGTACCTGGTGCCCTCAGTGCTCTCCTTGATGGTTAACTATGGGAAGCTCGATGCTCACAATCTTTCGACCTTGCGAACGATCCTGTTTGCGGGCGAGGTTTTTCCTATCAAGTATCTGCGGCGGTTGATGGCAGCTATTCCCCACGCCGATTATTACAACCTCTACGGCCCCACAGAGACCAACGTCTGTACTTACTATAAGGTACAGGCCAAAGATCGAGATCCCGAGCGTACCCAACCAGTGCCAATTGGTATTGCTTGTGAAAATGTGGAGGTATTTGCGGTAGATGAGGGCGGTCAGCTCATCGCCGAACCAGGGCATGAGGGTGAATTGTGGGTACGCGGATCATGTGTCGCACAGGGTTATTGGGGTGATTCGGAGAAGACGGCCAAAACTTTCGTGCGCAACCCGTTCCAGCAGAACTTTGATGAAGTGGCTTATCGCACCGGCGATATCGTAACTTTGGACGAAGACGGGGTGAACTGGATCTATGTCGGGCGGCGAGATCATATGATCAAGAGTCGGGGTTATCGAATAGAGCTGGGCGAGATCGAGACGGTTCTCTACAGCCATGAGGCAATCAAGGAAGCCGCGGTGGTGGCTGTGCCTGACGACCTGGTCGGTAACCGCCTACGGGCATTTGTCGTGGCACCGAAGCAGGATGGATTGACTGTGGCGGACCTGGAGGCATACTGCAGCCAACGCGTGCCGCGATACATGCTTCCCGAAAGCATTGAGTTTCGAGATCAATTACCCAAAACGTCCAGCGGTAAAATCGACCGGCCACTCCTGGCTCGCATGTAATCACCCCATTGCTCCCAGGCTTGTGCTGCCTCTCATTGGAAAGGAGTTTCCTTGTGAATACGTCAACCCTAATCGAGCGTTTCGTCATCGAAGAGCTCATGTTGGGCGGTCGTAAGGGGAAAATTGACCCCGATGAGTCGCTCATTCGTAGCGGTATCCTCGATTCGCTGTCTTTGCTGCGGTTGATTGTCTATCTCGAAGAGCAATTTGGCTTGACTGTCGAGGATAGCGAAGTGATTCCCGGTAACTTCGAAACACTCAACTCTATGGAAGTCTTTGTCAAGAGTAAAATGAGAGCCCACTGATGGTCTGCCGTGGGTTCTTGTTGATGAACAAGAGAGGGGTTTTTCGCTAAGAAGAGATATACCGGACTGGAGCAGGTGAATCCCGTGGGAGTGCATCTCCTGATCGACACACGTACGATTCCAATGTGATTGTGATGAAAGAAATTGTTTCCGCTCCAACTGACGATTCACCGGTACAGAGAGAGAGCGCGAGATGACCAGGCGATTATTACTCTTGAACGGGCTCGCGGTCTTGGGCGTTGCCCTCCACCATGCTTCGGGCTACGGATTTCGAGCGATGTTCTTCTGGACTGATCGGTATCTTCCTGTGGCGGCGCCCAACTACGATCAAGCCGGGAGTCTGACCTTTCACGCTATCGTACTGATCCAACAACTGGATGCCTTTACCCTTCCGGTCTTCATGTTCGTGTCCGGCTTTTTCGTCGCTTTCGCGGCCGGTGGGAGTCAGGGAGGATTACAGTGGAACGTGATGATGACGAGAATCAAGAACCTTCTGGTACCTTTTGTTCTCTGGAGTATCATATACTTCCTTATTTCCAATAGAAGGGCACCGGCCACGTTCGATGAAGTGATCAGCCGGTACTACTATATTCCTCTTCTTTCACAGTACTACCTGCTCTCACCGCTCATAGTTCCGCTCGCAAAGACCAAATGGAAGCTTTTGCTTGTCGTTTTGGCTTTTGTCGAGCTAGGCACTCAGAGCCTCCAGTACTTCACTGCCCTCGAAGTGGAAATACAGGGTCTGGAGCAGGTGGTACGTCTCCTGCCAAAGTGGCTCATTCCCAACCTCATGTTCTGGTTTGCATTGGGTATCGTTGTCGGCCTGCATCGGCAGGGGTTTACACTATGGCTTGCGCGGGTGAAGTGGGGCCTGTTAGCCGCTTTGGTTGTATTAGTCCCATTGACCATGTTTGAATACAAAGTGGTTGCGCACTTTGCCGGAAAGGCATGGCTGGGTCCGTATTTCGGTGGATTTTCGCGAACTTTCTACGCCTGCGTCTTCATTCTGTGTTTTTTGGCGTTTCACCAGACGCCGCTTCCTCTTTCAAAAGAACTCTCCTTGCTCGGCGGTAAATCGCTCGGGATCTATCTCAGCCACGCCCCGATGATGTACGTGGCTGCTGTGATCATGTACCGCGTAGCACCCTGGATCTTGGGCTACCAGGTACTCTACCAGACGGTCCTGATTACTGTTGGGGTTGGGGGGGCATTGTTGCTCATGTCCGTTTTGGACAAGTCCCGGGTGCGGAGGACGTACCGTTACGCATTTGGGTAGGCGGCTTCCAGCTGAGAACCGAGAACGGGTAAACCGGACGATGGGAAAAGGCCAATACTTCATGGAAAACGTCAAACAATCCGCGGCTGCTTCTGTAAAGCCAGCGATAGCGAATAACGTAGACGTAGTTGATAGTAACCGACGAAGAATACGGATTCAACCCAGTAAAGGCTGGCTCTCCCTCGATTTCAAAGAGTTGTTTGAATACCGGGAGCTTCTCTACTTCCTCGTCTGGCGCGACATTAAAGTGCGCTATAAGCAAACGGTACTGGGTGCCTCATGGGCCATCATCCAACCCTTCTTCACGATGGTGATCTTTAGCCTTTTCTTTGGCAGGTTGGCGAAGGTTCCCTCGGACGGTCTTCCTTACCCAATCTTTAGCTACGCTGCGTTGGTGCCCTGGACCTTCTTCGCAAATGCTCTCACGCAAGCGTCAAACAGTCTGGTTGTCAGTGCTAACATGGTCAAAAAGATTTATTTTCCTCGACTGCTGATGCCTACGGCAACCGTACTGGGTGGCATCGTTGATTTTGTATTGGCTTTTAGCGTGCTGCTTGCGATGATGCTCTTCTATAGCTTGCTCCCCACACGTAACGTTCTATGGCTCCCGTTTTTCCTGTTAATGGCTTTGATGACGTCGCTGGGTGTCAGTTTGTGGCTTTCAGCTATGAACGTCCAGTTCCGCGACGTTCGATATGTTATTCCCTTCCTGACGCAAGCGTGGTTCTTTGCGACTCCGATCGCTTATTCCAGCAGCTTGCTCTCGGAACCCTGGCGGACGTTGTACGGCATCAACCCGATGGCCGGTGTGGTCGAAGGCTTCCGGTGGGCTTTGTTGGGTGCCAACACAGCACCTGGCCCCATCATCACGGTATCCTCTTTGGTGGCTTTCGCCTTACTCGTGAGCGGGGCCTTCTACTTCCGTCGCATGGAAAAAACCTTCGCAGATGTGATATAGGTGGAGTTCGATGAGCGATATTGCAGTCTGGGCCGAAGGTCTTGGGAAAGAGTATCACATCGGAAGTGTGCGGAGACAGTACAACCGGCTAGGCGATCAGTTGGTCGAGAGCATCGTATCACCGTTTCGACGCGCTCGAAAACTACTTCGAGGGCAGGCCACCGGTGCAGCCGAACTGGACGAGATCATCTGGGCGCTGAAGGATATCTCGATTGAGATCAAGCATGGTGAAGTCGTCGGTATCATTGGCCGCAACGGTGCGGGCAAGAGCACGTTGCTCAAGATTCTTTCGCGGATCACTGAGCCTACAGAGGGTTATGCCGACATCTACGGACGGGTGGGCTCATTACTGGAAGTTGGTACTGGATTCCACCCTGAGCTCACCGGGCGGGAGAACATCTACCTGAATGGTGCTATTCTCGGGATGAAGAAGGCGGAAATCGAGCGCAAGTTTGATGAGATTGTAGCCTTTGCGGAAATCGGCAAGTTCATCGATACGCCGGTGAAGCATTACTCCAGCGGCATGTACGTGCGCCTGGCCTTTTCGATTGCCGCCCACCTGGAACCAGAGATTTTACTGGTGGATGAGGTACTGGCAGTGGGGGATGTGGCGTTTCAGAAGAAATGCCTCGGGAAGATGGACGACGTGGCAAAGCAAGGCCGCACTGTTTTGTTTGTCAGCCACAACATGGGGTTGATGCAGACGCTTTGCCAACGCGGCATCTTCTTACAGGATGGGATTATGAGCGCAGACGGACCAATTGGGGATGTTGTTGACGCGTACCTACGGACGCTTGAAAAACTGGAATCACAAGAGCTCTCCGAGAGGGAAGATCGACGAGGACAGGGAGCGGTCAGACTCGTCGCCGTGCAGATTTCTGATGGGAGCGACAATGCGGTCTCTACCCTCAAGACAGGCGGCCCGGCATGCTTCACGTTTCATATTTGTGGGTCAGTACCAGGAATGGCCTGCATCTTTTCTCTCTACGATCATTTGGGGCAGGCCGTCGTCAGTTTCAACAGCCAGGAGCGAGGTGCAGAAGACTCCTACGCCGGGGGTGATGAGCGAAAGTTTGTCTGCGAGCTTGATGAACTGCTGCTACTGCCCGGCCGGTACCGTATGGATGTCTCAATCCTTGGCGACAAACGGCTGCAGGACTCAGTACAGGCAGTAGCAATCTTTGACGTCGCAGAAGGAGATGTGCGCGGACGGCCCGCTCAACTGAAGAAAAAGTTCAGGGTTTGCATGCCTCATCGCTGGACGCTCCCCGAAGACTAGCACACGGTGAATGCTTTCCACAGAAGTTAGCGGATCATATTAGATCAGGACTGCCGGGGCTGGTGCTTGAATTTGCCTGAACTGCGTTCACATGGAGATCGTCGATGCTACCTCGGATCTTTATCGGTGGAACGGGGAGAAGTGGGACCACCATTCTATACGATGCTCTTGGCCGTCACGAGGCTGTTTATTCATTCCCAAACGAGATGCGCTTTCTTGTAGATCCTGATGGCCTCATGACTTTGATAAGCGAGCTTTCAGCGCAGTATTCTCCCGTGCGAGCACGGGAAGCGCTGTTTCGATTCGAGCGGCTCATGAGAGTCTACCTTACCGTGCCGCAACGGGCACCATATTTTGGTTTTGATCTCGCTCGTTGGCTTGGTGGGGAGTACTATTGGCAGCGGTTGGATGAATTTTGCGCTCAAATGGTGGAGTTCGAATTTCACGGTCGAGCCTGGCAGGTCGAGCCCAACATTGAGAGTCGATTCGATGCCTGGACCGAGCGCGTCCGGCGGGTCCGCCAGCGAATGAGAGGAGCCCCCGTCATAGCTCAGAGATTGAATTTACCGCGCAAGCGGTTGCGGATGGCGAGGTACTTCTCGGATCGGACCGAACTGGTGGAGTTAGCGCGTGTCTTTGTGGATGACCTGTTTCTTCGGGCTGCTGACCAGCATGAAAAACGGACATGGTGTGAAAAGACACCGCAGAACCTTTTCCACATTGGCTTCCTGTACGAGCTCTTTCCGCAGAGCGTGTTCATTCATATAAAAAGAGACCCCCGAGCAATTATTCATTCGATGACGAAGAAGGAGTGGGTTCGGGCACCCAACAACGTGAGGGACAGTTGCTTGTTTTTACGAGCGATGTACGACCGATGGTTCGATATAAAAAGAGCTGTCGATTTCAACAAGTACTGCTATCTTGAGCTAAAGCTTGAAGATCTGGCGGCATCTCCTCATTCAGTGCTTGAGCAAGTCGCCGCGTTCTGCAAGTTAGAGGGCCGCTTCAACACGCTGCCGGATATTACACCGGATAGAGCGAATTACTGGCAAAAGACGATGACGGTTGAAGATAGACAACTGGTGAACGAGATTCTTGGCGCCTACATTGAGCGACTGGGATACGAGGTCTACGTCTGATAGCAGAAGCGGCTCATGTCATACCGGTTTCGGTAAGACGAGCGGGTTTGGCCGAAACCCGACAGGATGGTAGCGATTCAGAGGAGCAGGGCGGCGTATGGAGAGGCATGAATTGGCCGAAAAGCCCTCAAATCCTAAGCTGAAGAAGATCCAACAGCCGGTCAGACAGGCTAAATGGGCCCGGGTCGCCCGGAGATTGCAGCGCCGGCTCGATCCGGTATTGGCTCCTCTCTATGAAGTGTCCAGCCACGCCCGCGACACCGCGGTACACGCGTACTGGGACTGGCGCAAAACCACCAACCGGTTGCCCTTCGATCGTGCTGCCGGGTTTTCTGTCGGTCCGACGCCGAAGGGGGGCGAGCGCCCGAAGAATGTGGTGTGGGTGATGCTTGATGCGCTGCGGCAAGACATTTTCGAGGAATACTTGAGGCGTGGCGGCCTGGCGGATCTGGTCGATGAGGGGGTTTACTTCTCGCGTGCCTTTGCGCAAGGAAGCTGGACGTATCCTTCCGTCTTCTCTTTTCTTACCGGGCGCTACCCTTTTAACTGCGGCGTCTCCAGACTCACGGACACAGACGGCGTGCCAGGTTCGGTATGTGCCGATTTCGACGACACCTGCCCGACGATCTTTCGCCTCTTGCGGGACCATGACTACCGGGTCGGTAGTATCCTCGACGGGTGGGGGTTCACCGTCCGTACCACGGCGGGACTCGAGCATCGCGAGGACCGCTATTTCGAAGAGAACTGGGGTTGGATCTGCGGTCAAAGCCGGCGCTATTTATCGCTGGACGAGCTACGGGAGGCCAGTCTGGCTTATATCGAGAGTGCCGGTAGGCAAAGCCCCTTCGTACTTTTTGTGCGAAGCCTCTACACGCATTCCCCCTACCGCGGCATCTTCAAGAGCGCAGAGTATGTCACGAACCTGAGTCGAGAGCGCTCGGTCGCCAGATTGGTGGAAGGCTTCATCCGGGGGTTGCGGCGCTTTGAGGGCGACTATCTGAGGCCAATGCTAGAAGTGCTAGAGCAGGCCGGCAAGCGAGACGATACGATCATTGTCATCAACTCGGACCACGGCGATATGTTCTGGAACGTGGAGGATGATCTGCGCGCAGGGTATCTGGATGAGGAGATGTGGCGGCACCAACTGGAACCCTACAACGCCCTGATCAAGGTGCCACTCCTCATTACGGGTGCGCGTATGAGAGGCGTCTACTCTCAGCGGTTTCGACTGATAGATGTGGTGCCGACTCTGCTTGAGGAACTTGGAATCGAATACGAACCAGGCCAATTTGATGGTGTATCGGTGCGGCGAGTCGAAGCGCGTCCGCTGTATGCTGATTCGGCTGGCGTCGGATTTGGCGGCGTTGCTTTCCAGGCGGAAGGCCCCAAGCTTCTGATGTCCCACCGCCTTGGGACTGTCTCGTACCCGATTACTGAAGATCAGTACGAGCGACTGAACTTGCGTCGCGATGCCGGTATCTATGTCAACGAGTTTACGGAGTTCCTTGAGCAGGCGAGTCGTTCCCGTCACGTTGAGGCCGATCAGGACGATGCCGAGGTATTACTGAGGCGACTCCAGATGCTGGGATATATAGAATGACTCGAGAAAGGCCCGCAGTGTCGGGCAAAATACGCGCGACTCGGGTTTTCCGGTCTACGAGGAGTCGTTTCAATTCGCGCCGACGGGATGGAATGATCGACGCCAACCTGACCCGTGCAGAAGCGACAGCCCGGCTTTGCGAGTGGTAGGATGAGACCTCCTGATCAAGAAGAAGAGGAGACCCTCAATGCTTCACCGTGCAGGCCGGTCGGGCGGCCGAGGTGTTACCATCATCATGCTCGTTGTTAGCCTGGCTGGCTGGTCCTATCCAATCCGTAATCGCCCAGCAGAAAACAGTGCCTCATCGCCAGTCGTCGCCGTGCAACCCTGGGGCACGACCAGTGAGGGCATCCTGCATGACACTCGCCGGGCGACACCGGCCCCAGTGCCAACCCTGACTCCCACTCCCACCCAAGCGCCGATGCGATTCTCAACCCAGTCGCCAATCCCAACCGTCCAGCCAGTGGCGGGACAGCCGTGTCCCGCCGGCTCCCACGACCCGAGCAAGTGGCACCCGCTCATCGATCCCGTCACCGGGTGCCACTTTAACCACGAGCATAAGGACAACCCCCACGACCTCGATGACGTATTTGGTCCGGTCGAGACACATCTGCGGGGCTACTCAGTCGGTCTGCCGTGGCAGACCGGATTGACCGGGACGGAAGAAAACCGGTACAAACACGAGAGTTATGGGTGGTTGGTGCTCCGCAACCTGCCGCCGAGCAACTCCAGAAGTCAGAATGGCGCTGAAAAGAACAGCAAGGATGTGGCCTTCGTCAAAAACATCCGCGTGCAGGTGCACGGCGATTTGCATGCGGGCGGGGCGGCGACGCGCTTCCACTCGGTGTGGATTGAGGCCCAGGTCTGCTACAGGGCGAATCCGAACGATTGCGGGATTGTAGGGTTCGGCGGGCATCTGGACTATGGTGAGTTGCGCGTGGATGGTGTCTGGGTCCCGCTCCCCAACGATCCCCGCGCTTACGCGGGGTTGACCCCTCCCGCTCCGGAGCGCCAGGTTGATAATCTCATCGCCAAGCGGAGCCACTCGGCCACCTCCCACAGTGTTCGATGGATCGGTCGCTTCGCGGGTGCAGTAGGGCCGATTGCCTATGCCGGCATTGCCCATGAGACCAAAGATTCCTGGCAGCCCATTGACCCGGCCGATCCGGGAGCTGTGC
This sequence comes from Chloroflexota bacterium, assembly GCA_003520455.1. The sequence continues at coordinate 21,275 of DOUV01000413.1, forward strand.
AGCTGACCTGCCCGGATTTTGAATGTGAGGACAACAACTCGACTGCGCGGCTCGATTTCTTCATTCTTCGCCCGCGACAGACCCCGCCGGTCACCGCTGATTCCCGAATCAACTTCAAGGGCTACACAGACCGCTTCCTGAATGTTGTGGAGGACTGTCGGGAACCGGGGCCGGATTGCGTGCCGCTGGTGTTTGAGAATTTTCCCAATCTACGGGAGATCAGCCTCCAGAATGGTGGGCCGGACTCGTTTCGCGAATACGATACGTCACCACCGGGCAAACACTGGATCGAATATCCGAACTAGTGAATCGCCTGGAGTTCCACCGGGCGATTCCAACTTCGTCGGTAGCCCCCAGTTGTGAATCTGACGGGCTCTTCGCTCACGAACAATCCGAAGCCAGGTTTGCGCCAAGAGGACTACAGGTCTGACATCAGAACTACAAGGTTGCTGATGCCAGGCGATAAGAAGCCACGGGACAGACGATTGTGGTTCGAACGATAGGGACGCAGAGCCTGGTGTAGAGTCGAGTACGCCATCCACTAGAGGTTCTGGCGAGAGAGTATGACGCAACAGCAGAGAATTGGAGTCGTGCTCGGCTGCCTTGTACTTCTTTCAGCATTTTCAATTGTACTGGTGGAAGCTCAGGTTCAAGACAGCCGATGGTCAGAGCCTTTCCGCCTCTCGAGTGAAGAGGGAGGAGTCCGCGATAGCGCCGTGGTCGCCGACCAGTATGGCTACGTGCACGCCTTCTGGAGCGAAAGCGGGATGGCCAGCGAGGGGCGTTCCATCATCCAGTACGCCCGCTTTGACGGCGTCAGTTGGACCGAGCCGATTGATGTTTATGTGACCGGGCCAAACAGCGAGATCACGCAGGTAGAAGCTGCGGTTGATCAGAGCGGGATCCTCCATCTCGCCTGGACGGGGGGATTCACAGGTCCCCTGTACTATGGCACGGCTCCAGCACTCGATGCTTTATCGGCTCGCCAATGGCAACGTCCTCGTGTCTTGAAGACCTCGCTCCACCGGATGGAGTTGCAGCTCGATTCAAACGGTATGGCGTACATCCTTTACACCGATCCGTTCAGTGAGGAAAAAGGTATCTACATCGTCAGCACAGACGATGAAGGCAAAACCTGGTCATTTCCCGTTCGAGTGGACAGTGATACACCGAATGGTTACGAACCTGACGACGTGCAATTTGCGATCGACTCAGGAGATGTCTTTCACGCAGTCTGGTCTGACTATGACGTCAGCGATGCGAACAAGATCAAGTGGATCCGTTATGCCCGTTCAATCGATAGCGGCCGTACCTGGTCGACCCCAGAAACGATCGACGAGGTTGGTAGTGAGGGCGACGAGCTTCGGGCAGCCGGCCCGAGGATGATCGTACAGGGCCAGACGGTCCACGTCATCTGGGCAAGGGTCAACGCGGGACCCCAGCGCCAACACCGCTTTTCCGTCGACGACGGCCAGAATTGGAGCGGCGCGCAGTGGATTTTTGGCGGACTCAACGGGCAAGCTGGCGATGCTCTCGCTGTGGATGGGGCTGGGCGCGTGCATTTCATCGGTCAAATCCGCTTTCCGCAAGGAATCTATCATGCCTATTGGGATGGGACTCGCTGGACGCAGCCAGACCTGATTTACCTCATCAGAGGGAGTTCGGAGGATGTGATCGGCAACCGGATCCATGCCCAGGGTATCCATCTTGCCGTCCGTGCTGGGAACCAACTGGTCACCGTTTTCTCTAACTTAGAAACCCAGCCCAGGCCACTCTACACGATGTACCGAACCCTTGAGGACGTACCCCCGGCACGGCTTGCTGCCTTGCCGGTGCCGTCTGCATCCCCAGTCCCGAGTCTGAGCCCGACGCCGCCAGAGGCTGCTCCGGCTGATCCCACGGCGGCACCGGCTGTCGCGCGGGTTGATACAGGTCGTCCTTCGCCGCCGGGGCAATCCGCAGCCAGCGATGCCTCACCCGACCGTGCCCTTTGGTTGGGCATTCTTCCGGTCCTCCTGTTCATCGGCGGGTCTATCGCCTTACGGCTCGTGCGGCGCCGCTAGAGCGGCGGTCAAGGGGTCAGACTTCCGAAGTGCGGAAAACCGCGGAAATCTTCGATCACGCGGCTAAAGGGTTTACCGGATCCAGGGCCTCATGAATAGGCCAGTTCGTTCAGCAGAGCAAGCGAATGAATAGACCGAACATACTGTTATTGACCATCGACAGCTTGCGATTGGATATGCTCGGTTGTTATGGGTACGCCAGAGCAACGACTCCCAATCTCGACCGCCTGGCAGCGACGGGTATCCGTTTCACTCAGGCGATCACTGGCGGCTCCTGGACACAGGCTGCCTTTCCGGCGTTACTGACCTCGAGCTATCCATCGATGTACGGCGGTTGTACTGGTCCGTTATCTCCCGCGCGCCCATCGCCGATTGAAACCCTCGCTTCACACGGCTACACCAGTGCAGGTTTCTCGACAAACCCGCATTTGAGTAGGGTCACCAGCTATGATCGGGGTTTCGGTCACTTTCGCGATCTTGTGCCTGCCGAAGCGGGTCCCCGCCTGCGCGACATGAAGGGCGGTGAACGTTTTCTGCGCAACTCTTTAACGCACTACGCGCTGCTGGCAGCGGGCAAACGAATGCGTCCGGCGCGAGCATATGTGTCGGCTCAAGAGGTAACGGATGTTATCTGTCGCTGGTGCGACGGCGCCCCGGTACCCTTCTTTCTCTGGGTGCACTACATGGATGTCCACTGGCCGTATCACCTGGAAGAGACGCTCACCGATCCACGTGACATTGCTCGGGCCTGGCGAGATCTGCAACACATCAATCGAGTGACGTGGCGCGGGGCAACGGTAACCCAGTCGCAACGAGAGTACTACATTCGGCTGTACGAGCAGGCGCTCTACTACGTGGACACCCACATCGGGCGGCTTTTGAGTTCCCTGGAGAGATCTGGGCGTCTGGCGAACACCGTCGTCATCGTCGTTTCGGACCATGGCGAAGAGTTTCTTGACCACGGCCGGTGGGGCCACCGGCAGAGCAATCTCTACGATGAGATTCTCAGAGTGCCACTTCTCATTCGTGTACCGGGCAACGCAGGCAACAAGATGGTTCGGCACCAGGTGTCTACACTCGACATCATGCCGACAGTTCTTCAGCTCTGTGATTGTCCTCCCCCAAGCGGTATCGAAGGTGCGAGTTTAGTCCTTCTCTGGGATCACAGCCGAGGCCACTCTTATGAGATGACAGAAGCGATCAGCGAGATGCACCGCGACGAGTGGCACCGCATCGCTGTCAGGACTGAAGAATTCAAGTACATTTGGGACAATCGGCACCCGGATGCGGCTCACCTCTACGATCTCCAGGCTGACCCGGCTGAACGGTGCAATGTGATCCAGCAATACCCTGAGGCCGCCAGGTCCTTTCAAAGTCGCGTCGACATCCATCGGCGGCGGGTCGCCGAAACGTCGGCTGCCATCGCTCTCCCAGAGCTTGAGCTTGATGAAACTGTCATCAGCCGTTTGCGTGGTTTGGGGTACATTGAGTAGAAAGCTGGCTTGAATTGGTATGAAGGGCGAGGAGATGTTGCCTTCATTGAGAATTGCGCACTTGTTCCAGAGCACTAACATAAAGTTCTCCGACTCACACGCTGTACAACTTCACATCCTCTACACGATCCGCGGATTACAGCAGAGGGGGCATCGAGTCAGTCTTCTGGCGCTACAAAAAGGCCGGCGCGTTCTGTACACCGAGGATCTGAAGGCAGCCACGAGCGACCAACTCCTGAATTGCCATTTCGGAGAGCTAGGAGTGACCGGCAGGTTGCCTTTCAAGCTGTTCGAGAGCGGAATCCGACGTATTCAAGCGGCCTCTGGCCTCCCCTATCTTGGCCTGTTTGATAGTTACCGCTTGTATGATGCCAGTTGCAGGAACCTTCAAGGCTATGACTTGATCCACGAACGGTATAACCTGTTGGCTATCGGGGGGGCATTGGCGAGTCGGAGGCTCGGTATCCCCTTCGTCCTCGAAACCAATGCGGATGTGATTGAACAGCGAGTGTTTCGGGGCACGCCCGATCGGGGGGTGCGCCGGCTGTATGCCGTGTGGGCAGCTCGATTCTGCTTCAATACGGCCGCGAAGATCATCTGTGTGTCTTCGGAGTTAAAGGATCATCTTGTTCGCAAGTGGAAGATCGACGCGAGCAAGCTCGCCGTGCTTCCATGTGCCGCCGATGTCGAGATGTTTGGACAAGCGTACGATCCGGCTGCGGTCAGACGGCGGCTGGGCCTGACCACTGAGGCGATTGCCATGTGGGTCGGAGGGTTCTACCCCTGGCACGATCTTGATTTGCTTGTGGACAGCTTCCAGCGAGTCTTGGAGCGAGTACCGACTGCCCGGTTGATCTTAGTCGGCGATGGGCCAACCCGGCCACTGGTCGAGCGCAAAATTCTCGCAGCCGGGCTCCAGGAGGCGGTGTTGCTGACAGGCTCCGTCGATCATGAGCAGGTGGCCGAACTGTTATCGATTGCGGATGTGGCCGTTGCCCCGTCGCCCTCCTCCTTCCCGGGTCACGGAGGAACACCGCTCAAATTATTCGAGTACATGGCCGCCGGCAAGGCCATTGTCGCCACTGGTATGAGCCAGGCCAGAGCTGTGATCCGCGATGGGTACAATGGGTTGACCGTTGAACCCGAGGATGTCACCGCGTTTGCCAACGCCATTCTGCGTGTGTTCAACGACCCGGACCAGCGCGAACGACTCAGCCAAAATGCGCGCCAACAGGCGATAGCGCAGTTCTCGTGGACGCGGTACGCCGAGCGGCTCGAACAGATTTATGCCGACGTCCTGGCCGGACAGGAATGAGCATGCGCATTCTCTTTCTTTCCAACTTCTATCCCCCATCTCGACCGGGGGGTTACACTCAATGGTGCCACGAGGTGGCCGAGAGCCTGGCGACTCGTGGTCACACCATCGGAGTGCTGACCAGTCACTACCAGCGAGAGCAGGCACCGGCCAACGAACGGGATGTCTACCGAGTTCTTCATCTCGAGAGCGATCTTTTCTACTATCGACCGCTCGATTTCTTTCTGAGCTGGAAACGGCACGAGCAGGAGAATCTGGCGGCTCTGGCGCGGGTCGTCGAGCATTTTGAGCCGGACGTGGTCTTCGTGTGGGGCATGTGGGCGCTGTCGAAAAGTCTACCCGCTCTGGCCGAGCGCCTCCTGCCGTCGCGGGTGGTGTACTACCTGTCTGACTACTGGCCGGCTGATGTGGACATGCACACTGCGTACTGGCGGCGGCCATCCCGGAGTTGGCCTGGACGTCTCCCCAAGCGGATTCTGGGTGCCATCGCTCTGTCCATGCTCAACGGAACGGGGAAGCCGGCCTTGCAATTCGAGCGCGTGATCTGCGTCAGTTGCGCTGTGAGGGATATTTTGGTTGAGGCCGGAGTACCGATCCAACACGCGCGCATCATCCATGGTGGCACGGATGCAAGCCGATTTCTCGATGGCAGCGGTGGGAACGGGCATCGGCACGTGGGTCGAGAACGGCAGGGCTTGAAGTTGGTCTACGCGGGCCAGTTCGTTCCCCACAAGGGCGTTCACACGGCGGTCGATGCGATGGCCCGGCTCGTGCACGAGCAGGGGATGAAACAAGTCAGCCTTGTCCTGCTGGGGGCCGGTCACCCTGCCTACGAAGCGTCCTTACGCGACCTTGTCGCCAAAAACGGTTTGCAGGACTACGTCACCTTCCACGATGCCGTGACGAGGGAAGAGATGCCGGCTCTCTTGCGACAGTTTGATGCGCTCGTCTTCCCCTCGATCTACGAGGAGCCTCTGGCCCGCATGACGCAAGAGGCGATGCTCGCCGGGCTGGTGGTTGTGGGAACGACGACCGGCGGGACCAAGGAGATCTTGAGGGACGGCGAGAATGGGTTGACCTTTGCCGCAGAGGACGCCGCCGGCCTGACCAGGCAAATCAGGCGGCTTGTCTTTGCTCCCGACCTCGTTCAGCGGCTGGCGGAAGCCGGCCGCCGAACTGTGTTGGAGAAATTTACACTCGACCGGATGGTGGATGAGATCGAGGATTACCTCGACGAGATTGTGTCTGAGATGCCCGCAACCCAATCCCTGCCGGGCAGCGTCGCCCGCGGCGCTGCCCCAAGGAATCTCCGATGAGGATTCTGGTTCTTACCAACTTCTATCCACCCTACGAACTGGGGGGCCAGGAGCAGTCCTGTGAGGATGTTGTGGGAGGGCTGAAGAGGCGGGGGCACCATCTCGTCGTTCTGACAAGCATGCACGGCACCCACAACCTCCCAGTGGAAGCCGACGGAATCTTTAGATGGTTATACCTCGAGATGGAGTTGGCTACCCCAGGGCACAGCATCCGGTTCTTCACCGAAAGAAAACGACGGGAAAGGCACAACCTGGACTGTCTCCAACGCGTCGTTGAGCAGACCGGGCCGGACGCGGTGTTCATATGGGGGATGTGGAATCTGCCCCGGTCGCTGCCGGCCCTGGCTGAGGCCCTCTGCCCGGGGAGAGTCGTCTATCGATTTGGGGATTACTGGCCGACGCTTCCCAGCCAACATGTCCTCTACTGGCATACGGCGGGACGAAGCTGGTTAGCCTGCCTTCCCAAGCGACTGCTCAGCGCCGTCGCGCTGGCGATGATGGCGCGCGACGGGGCGCTCCCGCGGCTCAAATTCGAGCACACGATCTGTATCAGCGCGGCGCTCCGCGACACACTCGTCGAGTGTGGAATACCGGTGTCGGATGCACGCATCATCCACAATGGCATTGACGTTGAACCGTATCTTCAGTGCCGACAGCACCAGGCAACGCCACGAGAAGATCGTCCATTGAAACTCCTCTACGCGGGACGGTTGGCCCCGGAGAAAGGGGTAGATACCGCCATCAAAGCGATGGCAGGAGTCGTTTTCGGGAGGCGCCTGGGGGATGTCAGGCTGAGTATCGTGGGATCGGGCACACCGGACTACGAGGACGTCCTGCAACAGCTCGTCATTGAAGCCGGATTGACCGACTCCGTGGCGTTCCTGGGCCGTGTCCCGCGCGAGGCAATGCCCGAACTTCTGCCGCAGTTTGACGTTCTTGTGTTCCCCTCGATCTGGAAGGAACCTTTTGGGCGGGTACTGCTAGAGGCCATGATATCGGGTCTGGTGGTCGTTGCGGCCGGCCACGGAGCACCGTGCGAGATTGTGGCAGACGGTGAGAATGGGCTGTTGTTTGCCCCGGGTGATGCTGAGGATCTTGCCGAGAAGATCGCAACCCTGGCTGGCGATGATCAGACGCGCCGAAGACTTGTCGACGCCGGATCTCAGACAGTCTTGGAGAGGTTCACGATAGCCCGCATGCTGGATCAGATCGAGAACTGCCTTAAGGACGTTGCCGGTTTCGGTACCGAAACGGTTCAAGCAAGCCCGGGTCAGGCACCCGTGAGTACCGTCTGATGGGCCGTATCGAGCGCGTGGAGCACCGGCAGAGAGAGATCGGCGATCCACTCTGAGCGGAATCTGGCCGGTTGCGGCAGTCGCCGTCCCATGCCTGGCGCCAATCAATTGTGCGCCGGCGAGGGATCAGCGGGACCCTGGTGAAACGGAGAAACACCAGCTGAGGGCCGGTGCTTCTCCGTTCCATCCAGCGCTGTCGACCCGCGGCCGAGCGCCCGTAAAGCGGTCGCTCCCACGACCGGGAACGAAGGCCTAATTCGGGTACCTGATCCAATGTTGGCCCAAGGGTGAGGTATCGTACTCGTGCCAGTCCCCGGAGTTCCGCAGCTCGATGACACGCAGATTGGGAAAATTCTCAAGAATCAGGGGAATACAGTCCGGTCCCAGCGTTGGACAATCCTTCACCTCGTGCAGGTTGCGGTCGGAATAGCCGCGGAAGTTGATCCTCGCAAGTGGATTGGTGGTGTCTAGAGTCCGAAGCCGGAGGATGGAATAGTCGAGGCGGGCCGTCGAACCGTTCATCTCACACTGGAAGTCGGGGCAGCTCAGATTGAGCAGCAGGGGGTTCGTTGGATCGATGGGCTGCCAGGCATCTTTGGTCGAATGGCGGACGCCCGTGTAGGTGATTGGCCCATCCGTATCGTTGAAGCGACCGACCCAGGCGACGGTATTGTTCGTGCTCGAGTGATTCCGCGACGAGACGAGACGGTCGATCTCGGCCGGAGGGGGGTCGCCGGGCAGCGGCACCCAGACGCCGTCGACCCGCAGTTCCCCGTAGTCCTCGTGGCCCCCGAAGCGTGCAATCCCACAGTCGTTCGGATCGGCCCGGTAGCAGACCATCACCTCGATCCAGGTCGAGTGAAAGCGGGTTCCGACCCCACCCGCGTGCATATCGGCATGGACCTGCACCCGGATGTGTTTGACGAAAGCCACATCACTCGAGTCATCCCTGGCTCCATTTTGGCTCCGGGAAGCGCTGGGCGGCAGGTCGCGCAAGACCAACCATCCGTAGGACTCGTGCTTGTGGTCGTTCTCTTCTGTCCCGGTTGGGCCGGTTTGCCAGGGGTAGCTGATCGAGTAGCCCTCCAGATACGTCTCGACCGGGCCGAACACGTCGTCCAGGAGGCGGGGGTCGTCCTTGTGCTCGTGGTTGAAATGGCAGCGCGTCTCCGGGTCGATCAGCGGGTGCCACCTGGTGGGGTCGTGATAGTCGGCGGGACAAGGCTGACCCATTAAAGAATGGCGAAGCAGGGGAAGGTAGAGAAAATACTGATCGCGGGGAGGGACGGTCTCCTCCCGCCCCCGCGGATCTCCGGTTCCGGCCTCCGCCGACCCTCCGTCTCCTCGCGCGACGGTCAGGCCAAAGAGCAGACCAGCCGCCACGGAGACGATAATGACGAGATTGCGGATGATTCTGGGCCAGACCCGGTTGGACCCCAACCCGGAGCCTGCGTTCCCAAACATGGGGACTCCCTTCTATGAGATTGAGCCAAGAATTCGAGGCCGTGACCAGCGGCCTCACACAACACCCTGTATGACGGCCCGAAGGTTTACCCGTTACGGACTCAGGAGTCAAAGGGTACGGTCTGACGCGGGCGGCAGACGTGACGGTCTGCAACGAGCGGGTGACGTGGATCATTCTCTGTAACAGGCGGAGCGCATACGGGGTTGATCACGGAGGAGGATCGCTCCCGCACGGCCCTTGAGTCAGATCATTACAAAAGCGAGGGCTTGCCGGCGCTTGCTCCCGGAGCGCCTCGACTGAAAGGCACCCCCGGGCCCACGACGCACAAGATCTGAAACCACCGTAC
>DOUV01001046.1 GCA_003520455.1 Chloroflexota bacterium
CTCCGCGCGACGCTCCGCGAGCGCGGCTTGCAGCAGGCCCGCCGCTTCTCCTGGCTTGAGGCAGCCCGCGTTCAAACCCGTATCTACCGTGCCGCGCTTGATACCCGTGTGGAGGGAAGTGTATGACTCGGACTCCGATGCGCTTCCCTGGCTGGCCCAAGGTTCTGTTCCTCGTCATCGACGCCACCCTGATCAACCTGGCCTTCCGCACCGCCTACTGGATGCGCTACGAGCGCGAGTGGGGCGGCATCGTGGACCCCGCGTTCCAGGTTCCGTACCGGGAGTATCTGCCGTTCGCCCTGCTGATGACCGTCATCCTGCTGGTAACGTTCAAGTTCGAGGGGATGTATAACGGCCGGCGAGGCGCAACCTGGTTCGATGAAATCTACGCCATCATCAATGCCGCCACAACCTCGACCATCTTCTTGATGGCCGCCTTCTTCTTCTACCGGCCACTCTTTTTTTCGCGGCTCCTCCCCTTCTACGCTGCTGTCATGATCGTCACCTACCTCGGCCTGGCCCGGCTCGGGGAGCGCTTCATCCGTGGCCAGCTCCGGCGGCGCGGCATCGGGGTGGTCCGCGTGCTGATTGTCGGCAGCGGCGAGATGGGCCGCACCATCATGCGTCACATCGTCGCCCAGCCCGAACTCGGCTACCAGGTCGTCGGCTTCGTCGATGATGATTCCGAGTCCCAACACGACATCGGCCGCTTTCGGGCGTTGGGCTCGATCGCAGCCCTCCCGCGACTCGTACAAGAGCTCGCGGTTGACGAAGTTATTGTCACCTTGCCCTGGCAGCACCATCGCAAGATCATCCGGATCATCGATCAGTGCAAGCACGAGCGCGTCCGCAGCCGGATCGTCCCCGACCTCTTCCAGCTCAGCCTCAGCCGCGTTCATCTCGATGACATCAAGGGCGTGCCGCTGATCGGCGTCAAGGAGCCATCCCTGCAGGGCTGGAATATGGCGTTCAAACGCGTGGCGGACATCACCTTCTCGGGGATGATGTTGGTGCTGGTCGGACCACTGATGCTCCTCATCGCCCTGGCGATCAAGCTCGATTCGCCTGGGCCGGTGCTCTTCAGGCAGACGCGCGTCGGGCGAGGCGGCCGGCTCTTCACGCTCTACAAGTTTCGCTCCATGCGCACCGGTGCAGAGAGCGAGGTCGCGCACCTGAGCACGTACAACGAGGCCGACGGACCGCTCTTCAAGATGCGCAACGACCCGCGGGTCACGCGGGTCGGCCGGATCCTCCGCAAGCTCAGTCTGGATGAGTTGCCCCAATTCTACAACGTTCTCCGCGGTGAGATGAGCCTGGTCGGTCCCCGACCCGCCCTGCCGAGTGAGGTCGCCCAGTACGAAGACTGGCATCGCAAGCGGCTCGATGTGGCCCCCGGCCTCACCGGGCTCTGGCAGACGAGCGGCCGCAGCGACGTGACGTTTGACGAGATGTGCCTGATGGACATCTACTACGCCGAGCAATGGTCGCCGATGCTCGATGCCACTATCGTTCTCAAGACCATTCCGACCGTGCTCTTCGGCCGGGGGGCCTATTAGGTGGAGGGCACCTGACCGGTTTGTCCTCCTGAAACCACAGGGCCTCCCGCCTGGGAGGCCCTGCCGTTCTTGCCGCTGCTGGACATCCTGCCTGGAGCGCCGGTCAAGGCCTCAGACCACGCGCCCACGGCGACGCCTTGACCGATGTTCTAACAGTCTTCGATCTCATCCAGGGTGACCAGGCCCCGCCGTAGCGCGTAGATCGCGGCCTGAGTGCGGTTGTTGAGGTGGAGTTTGTTGAAGATGACCGAGAGCTGATTCTTGATGGTCTTCTCGGACAGCCCGAGTTGCTCGCCGATCACCTGGTTCGTCCATCCTTGTGCCACCCCGCGGAGGATGTCGATCTCGCGATCGTCGAGGCTGGCCATGCCGCTTGGCATGGAACCGCCCGTAGTCATCCGCCGGAACTCCTGCAGGACCCGCTGGGCCAGCTCGGGTTCCAGGATCGTCTCGCCGGCGGCGACGGCCCGCACGGCGCCGATGAGCTTGTTCGCATCCGAATCCTTCACGAAGTAGCCCCGGGCACCGCCCTTAATCGCCTCGAAGACGTAATCGTCCTGGTGGCTCATGGTCAGGATGATGATTGCGGGCGGCGAGGATTGTTGCATGATCCGGCGCGTAGCGCGCACTCCATCCATCCTCGGCATGTGAATGTCCATGACAAGGACGTCCGGACGGAGCTCCTCGGCGAGCTCACAGGCCTGTTCACCATCTCCGGCTTCGCCGATCACCACGAAGTCTGGTTCTGCGGCCAGAAGCTGGCGAATTCCCTGACGAAACATGGTGTGATCATCGGCAAGCATGATGTTGATCGGCATGGCGCTCTTCCCTTCCGAAACTCTGGCCTCGCAATACCTATAGAAAGACCAGAAATCGGCGACAATAGCTAGGGGACGAAGGTCCTACTGGCAGCGATGCTTTTTACCCTGCTGTCGAGCCTAGAGATGCGGGGAGAGCGCCGCCGGTTTGCGAAGGCACGCGTTTTGCGTGCTGGGGATAAAGACACAAACAAAAAGGCCCGAGCCGCCGCCGTTGTCGCGTCTTACCAGCGTGGCCGTCCTTCTGTTCGGGGACGGCGGTCGGCGACGAGCAGCGAAACGGGTTCTCGGCCATCGAGAGAAAGAAAAAGACCGCTATGCCATTGGTTATAATTGTCGGGTTGGGCCCGGGTGCACCGGAGCACCTCACCATTCAGGCCCAACAGCTTCTCGCCTCCGCGAGCGAGTTGTGGCTTCGCACGCGCTACCATCCCGTCGTCGCGCACCTCCCGCCGGCGCTCACGATCCACACGTTCGACACCCTCTACGAGCAGGGGGAGAGCTTCGAGGCGGTCTACATCGCCATCGCGGAAGAGGTTGTCGCGCTTGGACAGCGGCCCCAAGGGGTCCTCTACGCCGTGCCCGGCCATCCCTGGGTAGCAGAGCGCACCGTGCAATTGATTCACCGGCGCGCGACGGCGGCCGGACTCGAGGTGCGAACGGTTCCGGGGCTGAGCTTCATCGAGCCCAGCCTGACAGCCATCGGCCTCGACCCGTTGGACAGCGCCGGATTCCAGCTCGTGGACGCCACGGTGATCGCGCGCCAGCACCATCCCGCCCTCGATCCCGATCGCCCGGCCCTCATCGCGCAGCTCTACAGCCGCCAGGTCGCCAGCGACGTCAAGCTCACGCTGATGGCCGCCTACCCGCCCGGCCATCCCCTGCTCCTCATTGACGCCGCCGGCACCGGTCAGGAGCGCGTCGTGCCCCTGCCACTCGCGCAACTCGATCACCACCCCGACTGGAGCTTGCTCACCAGCCTCTTCGTGCCGCCGCTCCCGGTCCCGAGCTCGCTGGCCCACCTCCAGGAGATTGTCGCCCGCCTGCGGGCGCCCGGCGGCTGCCCCTGGGACCGTGAGCAGACCCACCAAAGCCTCGGCCCGGCACTGCTCGAGGAGTGCGCCGAGGCCCTGGATGCCCTGGACGCCAACGACCCCGATGCATTGCGCGAGGAACTCGGCGACCTGCTGCTGCACATCGTGATGCAGGCCCAAATCGCCACCGAAGAGGCCGAATTTACCCTGGCCGATGTCATCGCCGCGATCAGCTCCAAGCTCGTGCGGCGCCACCCGCACGTCTTCGGCGACGTCGAGATCGCCAGTATGGACGAACTCTTCCGCAACTGGGCGGCAATCAAGCGCCAGGAGAAACGGCTGAAGAACGGAGAGGGGGAGGAGGAGAGCGATCTCTTCGCCAACATCCCGCTGGCGCTACCGGCCCTTGCCCGCGCGCAGAAGGTCGTCAAGCGCGCCGCCAGGGCC
>DOUV01000842.1 GCA_003520455.1 Chloroflexota bacterium
ACGGCGCGGCGCTGGCGACCGCGCGCCTTCGAGCAGCCGCCTCGCCGGACCTCCCGGTGACCTTCGTCGAGGGCGACGTCCGAAGCGTCGATCTCGGCCAAAAATTCGGCCTGACCATCTTTTCGTCCAACGCCCTTCTCCAGTTCCTCACTCCCGACGATCAGCAGGCGGCCCTGGCAAACGTGCGACGCCAGCTACGCCTCGGCGGGCGACTCGCCCTGGCGCTCTTCGTGCCGGACGTCACCTGGCTGGCAATGGCGGTTGGCCCCAACGCGGGAGCGGTTCGCTTCCTCGCCGAACTCCCCGGTTCCGATGGGGCGCCGCCCGCCGCCGTCTACGAGCACCGCCGGACACTTCCCTTCGAGCAAATCATCGAGCGGCACCTGCTGGTCGAAACCCTCGCTCCCGATGGAGGCACTCTCGAACGGTACCGCCACCAGACTCGTCTGGCCTACCTCTGGCCGCGCGAGGTGCGTTCCCTGCTCGTACTCGCTGGCTTCAAGATCGAGGGGCTTTACGGTGGCTTTCGCCACGAGCCCTTTGGCCCCGAGAGCCGTCAGCAGGTGTGGGTCGCGCGGAAAGTGCAAGAGTGATCCTGGTAACAATATCTGAGGCCGATCCCGGCGGCATATCTCAGTTCTGTCCCAGGAATACTCGCGGCCAGGGCACTCGCTCGCTGCCGCGCCGCAGGGTGGCGTGGTGTACGACCATGCACCACTCGTCACCGACCCGCTGAAAGATGTTGAGCGCATCGCTCTGCGAGAAGCTGACTCCCGTGCCCAAGACCATCGTAACGTTCTCAACGCAGGTCAACCAGGCCATATCACCAGCAATCTGAGTACTGATTTCGGTCGGTACGACGACCATCCGCGGCGTGTTCGCAAAGATTCGGGCCCAACTCGCACGCACAGTCGGCCAACCCCGGAGCGCAGGCCAACCCGGGTGAACGCAACTCACCCAACCCGCGTGCAGCCACACTCGCTCCATGGCCGCGAGATCGAGCGCACTCAACGCCCGGTAAAAAAGATCGTTGCTACGCTGGGGATCGATCATAGCTGGATGGATTGCCCAAGAATGGAGACCGGGTTGGCAAACACAAGAGCGCCCAGTCTGTGGGCGCTCGTGGAAGCAAGACGGGTATCAACGACCGAAGATGATGCTCAGAGCCGGAGCGGCAAGTGCGAGCGGCGCGAAGATGCCAAACAGAAGTGTGAAGAAAACCGTCCAAACGAGAATTTTGAGCGAGCCAGACATCGCCACTTCGCCTCTTGGGAAAACCGTAAGCACAGCTATGGTCTAAGATACTTGTCCTGCGCGTAAACCACATCCGCCCCTTACGTGATCCCCCTGCCACCAAGTTGCTGATCGCTCCTCCGCCAAGTGGCGTAGACGATAAGGGGCAGCAACCTGGCTGCCCCCGGCCCGATGCGGAGCACCACTTACGGGTCAACGCGCAGGCACTGCCCCACGAAGATTGTGGTCGAGCGCAGGCCGTTCAGTGCTATGATGGACTGGATCGTCGTACCAAACCGGCGAGCGATACCCCAGAGCGTATCCCCCGGCCGGACGCAGTAGGTGGTAACGCGAGTCGGGGGGACACCCGGCGGAATGACCAGTCGCTGGCCGACGAAGATCGTTGTTGACCGCAGAGCGTTCGCGACCATGATAGCCCGAACCGTGGTGCGGAAGCGCAGGGCGATTCCCGAGAGGGTATCGCCTCGTTGGACGATGTAGGTACCTCGCGTCGGGACGGTCCCGTGCGCTGGCAGGATGAGGACCTGCCCGACGAAGATCCGATTCGGGTTCGAGACCCGGTTTGCGGCTGCCAGCTGGGCAGTCGTGAAGCCAAAACGAAGGGCGATGCCCGAGAGGGTATCGCCGGCTCGAACGACGTAGAACGACGCGGTGTGGGCAGCGGGCGCGGCTGCGGCGGTCATCGGTGTCATAGACCCGGCGATCAGGGCCAGGCAGAACACGACCATCAGAACGAAAGAAGCACGGCGCATAAGACATCCCCCTTTCCAGATGGAGTTTTGTCGAGCAGCGCACTGCTCGACTCTTCCGCAACGTTTGCCGTCCACAGTTCAGCCAATCACTGTCAAAGAAATGAACGCTTAATGAAAAGGTTTTTGATGTGCCGAAGCGGGTCGATGGCGACGCCAGGCGTTCGTGGCCCGATCTGCTCGACTGGCCGAGGGTGGCGATCAACCGGGCCTCCTCAACGCGCTCGAATCAGGATATCGCCGACTCCCGTGCTGAGAATCAGGTGCCGGCCATTGGGGTCCGCCACCGTGCGGCTGTGGATCTCGTCGCCCACCGCTCGATCCCGGTGCTGTCCCTCTTCCAGGTCAAAACCTTGTAGGGTGATATTTCCAGTCCCGGTGCTGGCATCCAGCTCGGACCCCATATCGGCAGGTAATCCGATGGAGATGGCACCGACGCCGCTGTTGGCTCGAAGCGTGACGCCTTCGTCCAGAGCAGCGCCAAGCTCCATGTCGCCGGTCCCTGCTTCAAACTCAGCGTCCTCGTGCACCGTAAGATCCTGAGCAACGATATCGCCCACGCCCGAACGCACGCTGAACCCTCCCTCGAGCCCGTCGAGCCTGATCTTGCCGACCCCCACCTCGATCGTCGCGCCGGTTTGAGGCGGAACGTGCACGACGAGATTCGTGCCCCAGTTGGAACGGCCCTGTGGGCCCGTCACCTCCACTGTGGTCTGGCCGCCAGAACCGCGGAGATTCACATTGATTTGATCGAGCGTTTCCTGGCTGGGGGCAAAGCGGGTTGCCTTAACCCGTACCTCACCGGTGGCATCAGGCTTCAGCGTGATCTCTCCCACCGGGTTGTCGATCGTCAATACCAGTGGCGCCTCCACCGCCACGCGCCGCTCCAGAGTGTCCGTGACACGGCCAGCCGGCCGAACACCAATGGTCCTGAACGCACCCAGCAGAGTACCGATCACAGCGAGGGCGCAACAGGCCAGAACCACCAGCAACAGCAAGCCACCGCCGACGAACAAGAGGGTTCGATTCTGATTTTGGCCGGGTTGCGGCCCGCTCGGTTGGGCTTCCATGTGTCTCACAGCCTCCCCATAAGTGCACCTTTCCAAATTCATCCGA
>DOUV01001035.1 GCA_003520455.1 Chloroflexota bacterium
GTGGAGATATGGGTAATAGATAGCTCACTTCACCCCTGACGCGCACGTCGGCTATACTTGTGCGCATGAACGTCAACACTTTCTTCGACTTTGTCCAGTCCCAGTCGTGGTACGAGGACCAGATCGTCCACTGTGAGTGGTTGCCGCCGCGCGAGGCGATCTTTGGCGAGTTGAAGCACCCCCTGCCCGCGCTGCTCCAGACGGCCCTTGCCCGGATGGGGATCGAGCAGCTCTACAGCCATCAGGCGCAGACGCTCAACGCCGCTCGCGCCGGGCGGGACGTCGTGGTGGCAACGAGCACCGCCAGCGGAAAGACCCTCTGCTATAACCTCCCTGTGCTCGAGACTGTCCTGGATGATTTTCGGAATCGGGCGCTCTACCTCTTCCCCACCAAGGCACTGGCCCAGGATCAACTCCGCTCGCTGGGGAAGCTCACCGCGGGCGGGGGGGCCCTGGCAAAAGTGCGCTTCGGTACCTACGACGGGGATACCCCCCAGGCGCAGCGGACGGCGTTGCGTCATACTGGACATATCATCCTGACCAACCCCGATATGCTCCACCTGGGCATCCTGCCCAACCACCCGCTCTGGTCACGGCTCCTCGAGCGGCTGCGCTATGTGGTCATCGACGAGGCGCACGTCTACCGGGGCGTTTTCGGGAGTCATGTGGCCAACGTTCTGCGCCGGCTGGTGCGCCTGTGCGACTTCTACGGCAGTCGCCCCACCTTCATCTGCGCCTCGGCGACGATCGCCAACCCCGCCGAGCACATCGAGCGGCTCACCTCGTTTCGGCCCGTGGTGGTCGGCGACGATGGTGCGCCCCATGGCCCGCGGACCTTCGCGCTCTGGAACCCGCCGGCCCTCGATTCGCCCTCGGGCGAGATGGGCGGGGCGGGGCACCGCTCCCCCAACAGCGAGGCGGCTAACCTGATGGTGGCTCTGGTGGAAGAGGACCTGCGCGCGATTGTCTTCACCAGGGCCCGCAAGGTGGCCGAGTTGATTCTGCTCTACGCCCGCCGCCAACTCCAGGCCCGGCGGCCTGAATTGGCCAGCCGCATCGCCGCCTACCGCGCCGGGTACCTGGCCGAGCAGCGCCGCGAGATTGAGCGGGGCCTCTTTGGAGGCGACCTGCTGGCGGTGACGGCGACGAATGCCCTCGAGCTTGGCATCGACATCGGCGAACTGGACGCAGCCGTGCTCGTGGGCTTCCCGGGCACGATTGCCAGCACCTGGCAACAGGCCGGTCGCGCCGGCCGAGGGCGCGACCCGGCACTGGCCGTGCTCATCGCACAGGACAACCCGCTCGACCAGTACTTCATGCACCACCCGGAGATGCTCTTTGACCGGCCTGTCGAGCACGCGCTGATCGATCCGGGCAACGTCTACATCCTTCAGAATCATCTCGCCTGCGCAGCCTTCGAGCGCCCGCTTACCCCGGCTGACGAGTTGCTCTTCGGCCCCGGGTTCATGCCAGAGGTGGAGCAGTTGGAGGCCCTGGGCGTCCTCGAATGGCGCGACGACCGCTGGATCTACCGGCCGGACGACTACCCCGCCGAGGCCGTCAGCATCCGCTCCATCAGCCCCGATATCTACTCGATCCTCAACCGCGCCGAGGGCGGCGCGCTGCTGGAGACCGTCGAGGGCAGCACTGCCTTCCAACGCATCCACCCCGGAGCCATCTACTTGCATCAGGCGGAGGCCTACCTGGTCGAGGAACTCGATCTCGAGCGTCGCCTGGCCTGGGTCCGGCCGACCTCCGCCAGCTACTACACCCAGCCGCGCGAGCTCACCGACGTGCGCATCCACCGGCGCTGGGAGTCGCGGCTCGCCGGCACCACCACGGTTTCGGTGGGCGAGGTCATTGTGCGCTCGCAGGTGGTCGGTTTCAGGCAGCGCCGGCACTTCTCGGACGAAGTTCTCGATGAATTCCCCCTGGCCCTCCCTCTGGAGGAGTTCGAGACGGTCGGCGTCTGGTGGGAGGTGTCCCCGGGCGTTGCCCAGGACCTCAGCGCTGAGGAACTGGATTTCGCCGGTGGCCTCCACGCCGCCGAGCACGCCTGCATCGGTCTCCTGCCCCTTTTCGCCATGTGCGATCGTTGGGATATCGGCGGCGTCTCAACGGTTCTGCATCCCGATACCGGCACACCCCTGATCTGCATCTACGATGGGTACCCCGGCGGTGTCGGCATTGCCGAGCGCGGCTTCGAGCTGATCGAGTCCCTTTGGGCCGCCACGCGCCAGGCCCTGCAGGATTGTCCTTGTGAGGACGGGTGCCCGGCCTGCGTTCAGAGCCCGAAGTGCGGCAACAACAACGCGCCGCTCGACAAACGAGCCGCGATGCTGATACTTGAGACGCTGCTTGGCAGCTGAGAGGGCACCGCAACGCCTCCGCTTCTTCAACCGCAAGCATTCAGATCCCCGGCAGTAGCTCCTCACGTGATTGCCCCTCGGATTTCTTGACATGCGTCGCTGTCGGGGTATCCTCAGGGCAGTCATAGGATCTCTGGACCTGCAATCGCGACGCCATTGCCGCAGTCGGCGCAGGTCGGGGTATCCTCAGGGCAGTCACAGGATCTCTGGAGGGCCACGATGCTCGACAGTTTGAACCATGCCCAGGTGGTCTGCTTCACAACCAACTACAGTTTCCGTGGTGTTGTCTGGACCGGTAAGCGGCGCCTCTCCGATGCCCTCAACGATCGTCTCACGGAATACGCAGAGCTCGCCGACGTGCAGGTGTACAAGACCCACGACCCCAGCACGTTGGTCCACAAGGCCAAAGAGCTCTACATCCGCAAGGCCAGCCTGATCTTGCTTGCGATTCTCTCAGAGGTCATTCAGACACCGACGAACCGCATCTATGGCTACGTGCCCAAGCAGCGCCACGCCGCGGTACTCTTTCTGCCAGCCTACGAGGTCCGGGGAACACTCCACCTCACGGCCAAATACCAGGTCCACGGCCCGCTGGCGGGTGAGGGCGAATCGTTCATCCCCCTCACCAGGGCATCGGTGGTCGCCACGTTCAACCCGCGGGTCCGGGTCGAGGCGCAAACGATTCTGGTTCACCAGAACTTGATTGAGGCCTTCTACATCTCGGAGGAGGCGATGGCCCAGTGAGGGGGCATCACGCCCCAGCACGGCCGGGGCCGGTGGGCCCCTCCTGGCTGGGT